>JACDAW010000304.1 GCA_013695245.1 Pyrinomonadaceae bacterium
GTCCTGTTCCGCCACGATACGTTCCACGTCCTGCGTCTCGCGCGCAAAATTGGCGCTCATGTTCTGTGAGGTGATGGTGCGCGTTGAGCGCTGTTCCGAAGGTTGAAGCGGCTCGAAGACGGCGCGCGCGCCGCCGGTGGCAAGGAACGTGCGAGCGAGATTTCCCGTTTCATAAAAGTCGCAATCGAAGCGCGGCGCTTGCAGCGTTTTCCGATCTGCGATTGGCGTGGACTGCACAGGTTCAACGACGAGTTCGGCGTTTCCGACGGCCTCGATGTGTTCGATGTCGCGTCCCGATGCGCGCCACACAAGTTTCGTGTTATCCGCCGTCAAGCGTTTGCTGGCCGCGCGCGGATTGCTGCCTTGCGAGCGCGGCGCGCCGAGCGTGACGACCGGGCGACCATCAGCGCGCATCTCGCGCAGCAGGCTCTTCTCGTTTTGCGCGTTGAAATCCGCAATGAGGTTCGCGGGCGTAGTTAGATTCATTTCGGAATCCGCGTCGAGGCTGCGCGCGCGAACGTCGCGGTGCGCTTCGGCGCGTTCCAATCTTTGCTCCGTGTTAAAGATAAAATCCATGTCGGCGGAATGAATCTCGGCGGCGCGCCCCTCTTCCATTGTGCGCAAATAAGAATTTCCGCGCGCCTCAATGTGGCGCACGCGCTTCTGTTCACCGAGTTGCGCGGCGAGCGTGTCGCCGCTCATAACGTCGCGCTCTTGCTCGGCGCTTGCGCCGCCGGTGAAGATGAGGTAAAGCTTCGTTTGATCGAAATCGGCGCGCGGCGCGCGAACGGTTACGGGGCGACTACGATGCGGATTCTTCATCGCCGCTTCATTGTTTACGTCGGGTTCAACCGTAATTTCAACTCCGCCGCGCAAATTCAAACGCTTGTTTTTTGATTCAACCGTCGCGGCATCGGCGCGCCCGTGCACGTTATCGCGCTCGAACTGAACGGGCACAATTGATTCGGCCGTCTCCGTTCGTTGGTTGTAAGTGATCTCTTCAGTTTTTGCTTTGAGCCGGTCGCGCGTTTCGATCTCGACGCTTCCGGCGAAAGCTACTTGCTGCGTTTCCTGATCGTAGGCGGCGCGGCGCGACGTGATCTGATCTCTACCTTCGCCCGTCTCCGGGTAAACTTCGAGATGAACCTCTTCGAGTTCGTGGCGGCCGTCAGTGTAGGTGATTTCGCGTCCGGCGCGTAAGAGCAAACGGAGGCGTCCCGCTTCGCTCACCTTGTGTTCGTAACCTTCAACGACGCGTTCGATTTGTTGGGATAATTCAGGATTCGACGCGCGCAAACGGAACGGACGATTATTGCGAAGGCGATAATAGGAGAGCGTGACGAAGATGATGCCGAGCGCGAGGGCGATGAGCGCAAGATAGCGCGCGACCACCGGCAACCGCGCCCGCAATCCGATCCCAAAAGCTCTTCTTCGTCGAACCTCTTGCATCTTAATTCAAGTAAGCAGTAAGCGGTGAGCAGTAAGCAGTTTTTACTATCTACTGCTCACCGCTTACTATTCCATCATCAGTCGCGCATCATAAGCGATCAATTGCACGCGCTCTTCGCCTCGCCACACGTTTGTCTCAAGCGAGTAAGCCAATTCGATGCGCGCGCCGACGGGCAAAGTTGCCGCATCATGTTCTACGCCGTTCCACCACAGCGTTTCGTGCACACGTCCATCACCATCCTCAAGATGAAATTTGAGATGGCGATCTTTGAGCACGCGCGGCGGGCGAGTAATGCGCAAATCTGCAGTGGAGAAAACGGGACGCGGCCAGCCCGCGCCGAACGGCTCTAACTTGCTTAGCTCGGCGGCGAACGCGCAGGTCAAATCTTCGCCCGACAACTCCGCATCAATATTGAGCGTCGGCATAAAATCATCGTCGCACAAGGCGCCAGCCGCGTGCTCGTTAAGGCGACGACGCAACTCCGGGATGTGTTCGCGGCGGATGACCAGTCCGGCGGCGTGCGAGTGTCCGCCGAAACGTTCAAAGAGATCGGCGCACGACGTTAGCCCGTCGAGAAGATGATAAGCTTCAATCGAGCGCGCCGAACCGTGTCCCGTGTCGCCATCCATCGAGATCACGATGCACGGGCGATGACGGCGTTCAGCGATCTTAGAAGCTGCAAGTCCGATCACACCGCGGTGCCAATCATCGCCGACGACGATGTGAACGTTTTCGTCCGAATCACCGTTCAACTCCGCGAAAGCGCGCTCAACGATTCGCTCCTGCACGACACGACGTTCTCGATTATGACCGTCAAGAAGTTCTGCTAACCGCCGCGCTTCACTTTCGTCTTTCACCTCAAAAAGTTCGACGACTCCGCGCGCCGCGTCCATGCGTCCGGCGGCGTTGATGCGCGGCCCCAAGCGAAAGCCGAGATCATAAGCGCGCATCTCCGCTCCGTTGCCGCAGCCCGCGACATCCATCAATGCGCGCAAACCCGGATTCGTCGCCTGCGGAAGATCGTTTAAGCCTAAGCGAACGATCACGCGATTCTCACCCGTTAGCGGCGCGACATCGGCGACCGTGCCGATGGCGACGATTTTTAGAAAACCGCCTACAAGCGATTCGCGCCCGCGCTCGCGCAGAAGGGCGTGCGCGAGTTTATAAGCCACGCCGACGCCCGCGAGATTTTTATCCGGGTAAGGACAATCCTTTTGATTCGGATTGATCACTGCGACGGCCGAAGGCGCGCCTAAAATCTCATCCGGCAAGTGATGGTCAGTGACGATCACATCAAGATTATTCTCACGCGCCCATTCGAGCGGTTCATGCGCGCGAATGCCGCAGTCAACCGTGACAACGAGCGAATAGCCATCATCGCGCGCTTTCTCCAACGCCTCGCGGTGAACGCCGTATCCTTCCGTAAAGCGATGCGGCACGTGGAAGCCTGTCTCTGCGCCTAACAACTCCAACGCGCGTCGCAACACGACTGTGCCCATCGTGCCGTCAACATCATAATCGCCATAGACGAGTATGCGTTCGTGGTTATCAATCGCCCGCAGAATGCGCTTTACGGCTTGGGGCATTCCGAGCATGAGCGAAGGATCATGCAGGTGTGTGTGGTGGGGATGAAGCACACGGCGCGCTTCCTCAATGGTTGCGATGCCGCGCATGACGAGAAGTGAAGCGAGCGCTGGCGGCGTGCCAAGCGCATCGGACAATTCCCGCGTGCGCGTTTTATCCGTCTCGCGCGCGATCCACTTTTTCCCCGTCATCGAACGCATATTCACTCGGCAAACCATCCGTTCGGATCGAGCAGTTTGATGCCGACGCGCTGAAGGCCGTCAGCATCGTCCATCCACACGCCGTTGACCTGCGCCTCTAAACTTTGTCCGGCGGGCGGCGTGATGCGCACGCTTGTTCCGGCCGCAACTTGAATGTCGGAGATCACGGTTGCGCCAGCGCGACTGATGCGCACAGCTTCGGCGCGCACGCGAAACGCCTCGCCGCCCGTCGTCTCTCCTTCCAACTCAACGGTGAAACTCACAGGCACGCGCGGATTACGCGGTCGCTGCATGTGCGGCGTGCTACCGCCCCGGTTCATTTCGTCATTCATAACTCTTTAAAGCCCTCCGGCCGAAAAATAGATCATTCAGGAGAGGAGGGGCGATTTAAGTTTAACGGATGTTGACGGATAAGGAAAAAGGTGAAAGGCAAAAGTGAAACAGAAAAAGGTTTTAATGTTCCTAATCTAACCTTTTAATCGCTGCTTTTGCTTACATTAAGGGTTGATCATGTTTGCGAGCAGTAGGGCAAGAATAATTGCGCCGACGACGAGACGGTAGATGATAAAGATGCCGGTTGAATGCGTGCGCAGGAAGCGCAGCAGAAACCAG
>JACDAW010000306.1 GCA_013695245.1 Pyrinomonadaceae bacterium
GCTTCAACCGCATTATTTTTTGAACTAACGAGTGTCAACAACATCACGGCCGCGATTGTGCCGACGGCGGCGCTGACGAGAAAAGCCGTCTGCGCGCCGTAGTGTTTCCACATCTGACCCATCAGGACGGACGCCGGAAGCACCGTTACGCTGAAGGCGAGATTATATAACCCGTAAGCCGTGCCGCGCTTCTCGGCGGGCACGAGGTCGGCGACTAAAGCTTTCTCCGTGCCTTCCGTCAAGCCGAAATAAACGCCGTAGATAATAAACAGAAGGCTCACCGTTAAAGTCGAAGTCGCATAGGCAAAGCCCGCATAGACGAGCGCGTAAAACATCCACCCAAACGCGATCATGCGTCGTCGCTCGAAACGATCTGAGAATCCTCCGCCGACGAGCGAACTCACCACTTTGCAGACGTGCAAGGCCGCCCATAAAAGCGGTATGTGACTTGCCCGCACGCCCGATTCCTGTGCGCGTAAAATAAGAAACGCATCTGAAGAATTTGATAGCGTGAACAAAGCGAGAATGAGAAGGAAGCGGCGGAAGTTGGTGTCAAATCCCCGCAGGGAAAGCTTCGGCGGCGCGGGCAGTTCCGTCCTTTCTGCTTCCGTCTTGCGCGGTTCGCGCACCGCGAAGGCGGCGACGAGAACGGCCGCCAATGCCGGAACTGAGGCGAGCAGAAAAACTTTCGTGTAGTCTGCGGCCGTCGGCGCATTTGCGTTAGTCGCCACCCACCACAGAATCGCCCAACCGAGCAGAGGGCCGATGACCGCGCCCGTGTGATCCATCGCGCGATGAAAACCGAAGGCCAGCCCGCGCTGCTCAAAGGGAGCGGCATCGGCGATCATCGCATCGCGCGGCGCGCTGCGTATTCCTTTGCCGATGCGGTCGCTGAGGCGTATCGCTAATACGTGTTGCCAAGTTGTAGCGAAAGCAAGGAGGGGACGAGCAAAACTTGCCAGCGCGTAGCCGAAGACGACGAGTCCTTTGCGGCGGCCGCGCCGGTCGCTCCAGTATCCGGCAAAGAGTTTCAGAAAACTCGACACAGATTCCGCCGTGCCTTCGATGATGCCGATGGCGGCGGGCGAAGCGCCGAGCGTGAGGGCGAGAAAGAGTGGCAGAAACGGATAGATGATTTCGCTCGAAGCGTCGTTCAAGAGGCTAACGAAACTGATCGCAAAGATGTTGCGCGGCAACGTCAAGTAGCGACGCCAGAAGCGCGGAGATTCTTCGCTTGTTTGTTCGGGGCGGACGCTCGGAATTACGTCGGTGGGTTCGGCGGCGTCAGTTTCTGTTTCTCGCACTTCTTACCTTTTGCCGCCTATCTGCTGTTCGCGTTGCGCGCGGAGGGGCGATTCGTCGTCGGCGTGCGAGTGTTCTGAGGCGTTAACGAATCGCTCGTTTGATACCAGTAGTAGAGCATTCCGATGAGCGCGGCGAGCAAGAGAGCGCCGACTAAAGCCAGTCGCACCATGAGGCGAAGCGCGCGCCGCGCAACGGTGAAAACGAGCGCGGCGACGACGATTAAAACTGCGGCGATGATTGCAATCGTCATTGGATTCAGTGAGCAGTGAGCAGTAAGCGGTGAGCAGAAGAAGAAAGCAATTTGTTTTTACTGCTTACTGCTTACCGCTCACTGCTTACTCCTTTTTGTAGCTTGCGCGCACAACGGTTTTGATGTTGCCGCGCACATTGAAATCACCCTCAAGCTCGACGCTTAAAGGATCGCACGCGCGCACGAAATCTTCGAGGATAACGTTGACGACATGTTCGTGAAAGATTTTTACGTTGCGAAACGAATTGATGTAGAGCTTCAAACTTTTCAGTTCGATGCAGCGTTCGTTCGGCACGTAATCGAGTTTGATCGTCGCAAAATCCGGGAAATCCGAAAACGGACAGACGGCAGTGAATTCCGGCAACTCGAATGAAACGGTGATCTCGCGCCCGACGAATTCATAAGGGAAAGTGTCGAGCGGATGAAGCTTCATCGCTTCGCGCGGCGTCGAAGAGATGTTTAAGCCTTGTTGATTGATTAGCGCAAATTCGCTTTCAATGGTTGCCACTTCTTGATTGCTCCTAAAATTGTTCCTGATCTTACATGAGTCGCAATGCGGCTCGCAACAAAACGAAGGGCAACCGCCGCCAAGCGATTGCCCCTCGTGGCTGGTCGCGTCCTGCGAGTGGTTGCGCTACTGGTTGCTGTTGTTCGTGTTCATATTGGAATTCATGTTCCCATTCATGTTCATATTTCTATTCATGTTCGAGTTCATGTTTCCGTTCATGTTGCGGTTGCCCATGTTCATCATGCTGCGCATCATGGTTTGCGCCATCTCCAAGTGCATTCGCACGGTGGGTTCACCCTTACGCGCTTGCGCGACCGTCTCCGCGTCGCTCCCGCGACTTGTCTCACGCTGAAACTCTTTAAGCGTATCGCGGTGCGCTTTATCGCCCGCCGTGCGAATGTACATGCGGTCGAACTCCGCGCCCGACATCGCTTGCAGCTTCGCCATGTCACGCTTCATCTTCGCGCTCACTTCCGTCGGGAGCGTCACGCCTTTCGCAGCCGCCAAAGCTTTTAGTTCGTCGCTCATGCGCGTGTGATCGTCAATCATCTGCTGAGCGTAGCGCTTCACTTCGTCACTCGACGCGCGCTCCAAAGCCATCCGGCCACTCATGATCTCGTTCATGTCGCTCATCGCCGCCATAGTCATAAAGCGACGATCCTGCGAGGTGAGTCCAGCCATGCCCTGCCCGGACTGATTGCGGTTCATATTGCCGTTTATGTTGGAGTTCTGCGTGGACATACCACTGTCTTGCTGTGCGGTGGACAAACTTCCCAACATCAAGCAGATCGCTATGACTGCTGACGCAGCCATCCCTATTTTGACTTTACTCATCGATCTTTCCCCTTTTGAACTTAGTTATTACTTCAAGAATCCGTTAACGGAAGCAAACAGAACTTGCTTCCGCCCTTCCAACTTATTTTGCCGCGCCGCTTGCCTGTTTCATGTCGCGGATTTTGTCGTGCGCCGCTTTAACATCCGTGTACTGACGTTGCACCACCGACTGCGCGTCCGCCGGTAAGTTCGCCTTTAGCGCCTCCTGATAATTTGCCACCGCAGAATCTTCGCCGCGCTCACATTCCGCGATGATCGCCGCTTCATCCTCGCCCGTGACAACGGATTTGATGTTGATCCAGCCGCGATGAAGGCTTGCCGCGACGCTTCCCGTCTGCTCCGGGTCGCCGCCGATCCGACGCACTTCCGCCTGCAACTCAGACGCGAAGCGCGCGCGTTGCTGCGCGTAAGTGTTGAAGAGCGTGGTCAATTCGCTTTTCTTAACTCCCTCAGCGGCGGTGCGAAAACCGTTTTCGCCGTCCTTGCACGTTTCGATCAGATTATTAAGCGTTGAAATTGTATCGTCGTTTGTCGCCATTTGTGTGTCGCTCCTTTGTTGATTTTCTAAAATGAATTTCTGCGTCCGTCGTCTTGTTAAAGCTTCCAACGATCACCAAGTTTAGATTTGCCGCGTCGGGGTGGGCGTGTCGCTGCGACCGATAGCGAAGAATTTGATTAACGCGAGTCCGGCGATAAAGCCGCCGATGTGCGCGGCGTAAGCTACGCCGCCGCCCTCCGCGCCGCGATTCATATAGCCTTCGATTACTTGGAACAGAATCCAGATGCCGATGGCGGCAAACGCCGGAATTTCCGTCATGAATCCGCGCAACACTATCGCGCGCACCTTCCGGCGTGGATACAGCAATATGTAACCGCCAAGGATGCCTGAGATCGCGCCCGACGCGCCGAGACTCGGAATGTAAGAGTTCATGTTCATAAAAACGTGCGCGAGCGAGGCGA
>JACDAW010000328.1 GCA_013695245.1 Pyrinomonadaceae bacterium
GGAGAGATCAGTTCAATGCCGCGCCTTTGTGCTTCGCGTTGAAGATGTTCAGACCAAGGCTCCAGTAGCAACAGCGCATCGCCCGGACGCGCGAGCCACAGCAAGTGAGGGGCGAGACGACGATTGAGCTTATCGAAGAAAGGAAGGCGGCGATATGCGCCGGACGTGTCAGATAGTTCAATCTCAAAGTCGGCGTTCATGTGCCAAAGTCTTGAAGACATGAGCGAGAAATATGTTCGATATAAATGAAGTAGGGCTGTTCAGGAACTTAATTAATCATTGCTTATCAATGTCCAACGGATTCATCAGTCAAATTTCCTTGGTGAGTAAATTTGTTATTAGCTTCTCACGTCGAGCGCATGAATCAGCCTGCACGCCGCGATCATTAAATGGGCGTCTTGAATTGAATCAAGCCGGGCGGCGAGTTGATTTATTTCTACGAACTTCAGCTCGGATTGAGTAGAGTTAATCGAGCCTATTTCAACAACGAACGGGTAAACGACTTCGGGCGTGATGCCCGGCGTCGGAAAATATGAGCCGCCGAGTTCCCACGAACGGCGGATGCCAATGCCGAAATCACGAGCCATCACTTTGGCGAGAAACGCTTCTAGCTCCAAACGATCTTTGACCGTAAAGGGCAAGCGCCATGCGGGAGCAACAGCGATGCGCGAGCTTCCCGCGAAGGTTTGCGCGGCCGGTAGATCACGATGTTCGATGCCGACAAAGATTCCTTCCGTAGTTTGCAGCACGGGCAATGCCACGATTGTGTTTTTGCTTAAATGTTGTGGCACGACGTATTCAAACGAAGCTTCGGCGAGCGTCTCCCCGTCGCAGCTTCGTTCGGTAAAAGCGCCTTCATGCAACGAAAGAAATTGCGGCGCGGTGTGTTCAGTACAAACTTCAAACGCCGCGTGCGCTAAAGGCGAGAGGGCATCTTCGCTCGTGTTCAATGGAGAGGAAACATCTTGCGTTGTGAGAGCAACGGGCGCGCCGATCCACGAGCCGGGAGAGAGGTGGAGAGCGCGCAGTAAACGGTAGATGTTGATCTCAAGCCGCGCGTCAAACATGCCTCCGACGTGAGAGGCGCGCAAAGTTTGATGAGCGTCAAGCTCACGCACAGTGCCAGCGTCGGTGAATTTCGTGTAGTTTGGAATTGACGTCGTATCCATCCGGCGCGGTCGCACTTCAACTAAACGCGCCGTGACGCGCTCGTTAATGCCGCCGGGCGAAGTGTAATAAGTGAACGGCGCGCCGAGATTGAGAATGTCTTCCGCGTTGAGTCCGGCGCGCTCCGCGAGAATATGGCTGACAACTTCTTCCGAAGCGTTAATAGAATCAACAATCGCGCTCACAGGTTCGGTGATGTAACCGGAGAGCGACGAGCCGTTGAGCGTCGGTTGATCTGCGCAGGCGTTTACGACGGGGCGCGGGAAATCCTTTTTCGCAAGAACAAAAATCTGTCCCGCGTTTTCAAACCAAGGAAGCAGATCGATGGTCAGATTGGGTCGTTCAGCCAACTCATAAATATCACCGGACTCTTTGTGTCGGTAGGACGTAAGACTTAGAAACTGCGGCGTCTTTAATATTTGTCTTTGTTCCTCAACAAGTTCGACGCCCGCACGAGAAGACACTTTCTCGCCGACGATCAGATAATTGGTGGGCGGGAAGGGCAGCGGCGTTTCGTTTAAATCCGCGAGATGGAAACGTCCCACGAAGCGGTTCTCGACGATCCAAGGATTCCAAAGCGGCATTGAAGTAACGATGCGCAAGCCGCGCGCGCGAAATGCTTCCTCGAATTGCGACTGGCTCAGGTAAGTGTATTCTTCGAGAATTTCCGTGTCCCAATCAGCTCGATAGTCTTTGCGCAACACAAATTCTGCGGCAGCGCGCAGACTAACTTTGTAACGCGCGAACCCCGCGCGCGGAGATGCAAGGCGAGCGTAGGAGACAGGCGAATCGTAGTTGACGCTGCTTCGCCAAGTTTCTGAGAAACGCTCAAACAGCGCGGCGGTTGATAAATATTTGATGCTACCTTCCGCTCTGCCGTCCTGTTCCGGCAAATCAAGATAAATCGTTTCACTCGCGCGGCGAGGGATCACGAAGTCTCTGATGATAATCACGCCGCCTGTCTTAAGTTGTGCGACTTGTCGATCCAAAGTCGTAAGCACGCGATTGACATCGAAATCGTTAAAGCTCGTGACGTGATGCAATACGGATGAATCGAGAATGCCGTCGAGAGAGTTTTCAGGAAAGACCGTTGTAGCGATGTCGCCAACGACGTAATGCAAATTCGGACGCCTGTATTGTTCGGTTGAGCGCGCGACTGAAACGGGATTGATGTCAACGCCGACGAGTTCCAAGCCTTGATAAAGAGAGGCGAGGTCGAAAGTTCCGCGCCCTGAACCGCTTCCCATGTCTGCGATGCGCCCGCGCACGGGGAAATGCGCGGTCGTTAAAGCGATCTTCTGCTGCATGGAGGCGTCCATGCCCGCGAAATAAGCTTCGTAAGCGTCGCGGTTGCCGCGGTCTTGTTTTTCGTAATTTTCCAAATGAGGCAAGTCGTTCATCGGCCGCTCGCGCCTTGCAACCGACTCGCACTTGATGAAGTGAACTTACGGCTGCCGCATTGTGAATTTGTAAAGCTTGTTTCCTTCAGCGAACAAGGCTTGCGCCCCGTAGTGAGACAACTTGAAGTCGCCACGCACCGCCGGATCGCTAATGATTTTCAGTCCGACAGAATCTTTATGGCGAGAGAAAATCTCCAACTCGTCCGCTTCATTCAAATGCAGGCACACGCCGTTGTCAAGAACCGTCATGTTAATGCCCATAAAATGTACATCCGTTGCTGCGCGAACATCGTAGCTTTGAAATTCGCTATCAAAGCGAAAGACAAACTCATCATATCGTCCATTCTTCGTTCCGATGATCACTAAAACGCCGCGCGAAAATTTAGCGTCCATGATCTTGTAGCCGTCAAGTTCCTTAAGTCGAAGTTGATGACAAACTCCGGCTTCCGGTAACAGCGAAACGTAGTGAGTGCCCATAAGATTTTGAACCGCCACGCCTTCAAAGAGCTGCGTCGAATTTTTTGACAGATTCCCGATTGTTCTCGTATGAATCAACATCCTGCGAGGCATCTCGACAAAGTCCACTTCGAGCAGCGCCGAATCTCGCTTGATGTAGAGGCGTTCGTCCACTGCCAAGAGCTGATCAGCAAAGATGTTTGTCTCGATCTCCTGTTGCGCAGTCAAATCCAGAAAGCGAATTTTTCTGTTCTCAAGGCGCGCGAGGATCACGTGGCGCAGACGCGGCGTGATCGCAGCTTTCGCATCTCCGAAATTCTCACCTAGTTTTCGGTTGCCGATGTACACGCTCTTTGAAGTAACAGCGACATCGTTGAAGTGATGCAGCACCTCGCCGTCGTATTCGTAAAGCTCGGTGATGTCGAAGTGATCGCTTCCACGCAGACGCTCGATGCGCGCGGGCGCAAGATGAAGAATTGCCTGCGCGCCTTCGGGCGGTGAGGATCGTTCGCCTCTCTCAAAGACCGCGTTGAACCAATCTAAATACGCGGAAGGAATAACGTCGAACGGCAGACATGCGGAAGGCACTGAGACTCCGTTGTGAAGAACGGAGATGTTCGCGCGCATCCGCTCGTCAAGCTTTCGCTCCTTCTCGACGATGTTTTGAAAAGGCAGGTAAGTTCCCTTAAACGGGTGAATGCCGACGAACATTTGAAACGACATGATGGCGAACGCGAACCAATCCGTGCCTTCGTTGAATCCGCGCGCATGGCGGTCGCGCACGCTCTCCATCAAAGCGGTGGCGGGGAATAATCGTGTTTGATAACTGTCAACATCAAGGAAAAAGATTTCTTTGAAGTTATCGGAGACGAGAAAATTCAGTTCGTTGAGATCGACGATCAGAATGTTTCGCGCATGAACATGATGGACGCTTTCTTGTAGTTTGCGCACGAGTTGAAGAACCGTCTCCGGCGTAAGATTATTCCGCGTGCGAAAGGATTTCGGGAACATCTGACACAAAGCATAAGCGTTCTCAATATGACGCATCGTGTAACCGATGGGCTTATTGCGCTCGTTGAGCACAACATCTTGCGGGCGAATGATCGCAGGATGCGTCAAAGCAGATAGCTCTTGCATCTTCCCTGAAGGGATCATCTCTTTCGGATCAGTATAGATTTTATAAGCTGTCGCTCCCTTAACGTAGATCGCTGCCTGCCCGCCCTGCGCTTTGAAGTCGGCTTTCGTTAAATTGATTTCGCCGCGATTCTGCACGTAATACTTTGGCATTCGCTCCGCCTTCTGAGTTGATTTAAGCT
>JACDAW010000336.1 GCA_013695245.1 Pyrinomonadaceae bacterium
ACGCTCGACGAAGCCGCGCGCGAAAGCCGCTTTGTTTGCCTCCAACTTCCCTTCCCACCCAGTTGACTTCACCACCACGCCGCGCCCCACTTCCTGCGCGTCGCCGATAAACTCGTTGAAGCGCGGCAGTGCGCGTGGGCGCGTTTCACTCACGGGAAAAGCCACGCGGTAAAAACGGTAAACGAAATAACCTGTTCCCTGAAACTCGATTGAAACGAAGAATGCTTCTGAGGCTCGCGCACGCGCTTTTTGACGGCAACTGTTTGCCGCCGCGCTGTTTGACGATCCGCACGGCGCAAGATATTCATTTAGTTTACCCGTCCAGAATGTCATGCCAGCTTGATCGGGCGCGCGGTTGAGAAAATCAAGATACTGCTGCTCGACAAATCCGTTGACTTCATCAATCGGATTCCGCGTTTGAGTCACGGTGCTTGCGATCTTCATGATGCGCCCCGTGAAAATCTCTGTGACGAATAAATCTCCGGTGCGATCATCGCGCGCGATGTTTGTCGGCGAGACCAATCCTTCAGCAACAACGACCGGAGTTGCCGTCGGCGAATCGAAGCGCAGCAAACGTCCCGGCTGGTTCTGTAGCAGGTTCGTGCTGAATTGGAGAACATAGAAGATGCTTTCGCTACCCGGCATCTTAACGGGAAGCACGTCAATCGCCGAAGTTAAATTGCCGATAAACTTTTCATCCCTACCCGTCGCTATATCAATTTTATGCACTTCAGACGCGCCCGGCGGAAACGGGAAACCGACAAGGAGCGGCACGAGAAGCGCGTCGCCGAATACGCGAACATTATCGGGGACAGCATCGGTGACGGGCGGTCCGAAGGGTAAGGGATTGCGAACGGGCGGGAAACTCACTAAAGTCGTCGCGTTGCCCGTGTAGATGTTGACTTGCTTCACTAAATTTAAGCCTGCATCCGCGATGTATAGTTGGTTAGCGTCAACTGCCACACCGAAGATATTTGAGGCGCGCACGTTTTCCGTGTAATCCGGTCTGGGATTTGGTATGTAGTCGGGAAGATCAACGATCAATTCAACGGTGATGCGGTTGCCGCCCGCGTCCGTCAACCGCAAACGCTCGCCGTTTTTCAACCTCGTTTGATCGGCGAGCGTGAGCGCGAAACCGTCGGTTGTTTTCTCTGCGTTCCCGCTCAGATGGATTGCCAAGACGGAATCGAATATCGGCGACGACGGATTAGGATTCGGCTTTTCGCTGCCCTGCACAGGACCGACCAACGCCCCATCGCCCACCCCGATAGCGACATACAAAGTGCGCCCGCGCATCACGAGTCCCGAAGGACCTGAAGGCGCCGGTTCGCCGCCGAGCGAATTGATGCCTGACGGCAAATTGTCAATCAGCGTGCGCCGCACACCCGTCTTGCGGTCAACAATGGAGATGCGTCCCGTGTTCGGACCATTACCTGCTTCTGCGACGAACAAATTATCCCCTCCGGCGGCAATGATCTTCGTCGGCGCTTTCAAACCTGTAGTGAACACGGTGGGGGTTTGCGCACGCACGTTCGCGCCCATGAGCGCGAATGTAAAGATTGTCGCCAACATCGTAAATTTTATAACTCTCATGATCCTCTCCTTTTCACCATCTCGGCTTCTGGGAAACTTGAAGCCGTTGCTCATTATTCACTGCTAAGGGTCGCACTAAAACATTGCCTGATCAGTTTCTATCGCACACTATATTGGAAACGTACCGCCCGCAGTCTTTAAGAACTGCTCATTTATTTCTCATGGATTTTTCATTGCCATGAAAGCTGAGCAAAACGGGCATTTTTACGAATTCAGCAGCAAGACTTCGTAGTAAAACAATCGCTTTCATTCCTGTAAGCGACGAAACGTTTGAAAAGTGATCATGAAAGCGAAAGATTTTCGCGCTCCGTGAAATAAAAGGCGAAGCTGAGAACGGCGAAAAGGTGTACAATCGTGTTAGTCAATTGCCGAAGTATGCTTGTTTTACATGGAGAACTTTCATGTCTGCCCCCTCGCCACACGAAGTAACGCAATTGCTTGAAGATTGGAGCAACGGCGACAAAGCCGCGCTCGATAAACTGACGCCGCTCGTTTATGACGAACTGCGCCGCCTCGCGCATCATTACATCAGCCGCGAGCGTCCCAATCACACCTTGCAAACCACCGCGCTCGTCAACGAAGCGTATCTCCGGCTCGTTAATCAAAGAGATGTTCACTGGCAGAACCGCGCGCACTTCTTCGGCGTCTCCGCACAGGTGATGCGCCACATCCTCGTTGATCACGCGCGCGGTCACGCGCGAAGGAAGCGCGGCGGAGATTTTCAACAAATCTGTTTAGATGAAGCGATGTTGATGATGCCTGAACGCGCCGCCGAAATCCTCGCCTTAGACGAAGCTCTTAATAACTTGGAAAGGTACGACGCGCGCAAAAGTCGCATCGTCGAGTTGCGCTACTTCGGCGGATTAAACGTTGAGGAAACTGCCGAAGTTCTGAAACTCTCGCCCGTCACAATCAGGCGCGAATGGAACGCGGCGAAGGCTTGGCTCTACAAAGCAGTGACAAGCGACGGGTGACAAGATAAAAGTTGTCTTCTCTTGTCACTCGTCACCTGTCACTCATCACCCTTTTTATGTCTCCTGAACGCTTCCGGCAAATTGATCGCATCTTGCAATCCGCGCTCGAACATGCGCCGGAGGAAAGGAGCGCGTTTATTGAAGCGGCGTGCACCGATGATAGCGAGTTGCGCTGCGAAGTCGAATCCCTCATCGCCGCGCGCGCGCAAGCGAGCAGTTTTATCGAAACGCCAGCCATCAAAGTTAATGCGGAGATTATTGCCGGTGAAGCGCAACTAGCGGCAGGATGCATTGTCGGTCATTACCGCATCGTCGAACTGCTTGGCGCGGGCGGCATGGGCGAGGTTTACCTCGCAGTTGATACGCGGGTTGGGCGGCGCGTTGCGCTGAAAGCGATGCCCGCCATTTTCACTGCTAACGATGAGCGCGTGCGCCGCTTTCAACAAGAAGCGCGCGCCGCTTCCGGCTTGAATCATCCGAACATCCTCACCATTCACGAAGTCGGGCAAACCGATACGATGCACTTTATCGTCACCGAGTTGATTGAAGGCGAAACATTGCGCGAGCGTCTGACCAAAACGAAGCTCAAGATGCACGACGCTCTGGACATCAGCATTCAAATTGCGAGCGCGCTCTTTGCCGCACACGAAGCAGGAATCGTACATCGTGACATCAAGCCGGAGAACGTCATGATCC
>JACDAW010000341.1 GCA_013695245.1 Pyrinomonadaceae bacterium
GGCGGACGGCGCGCCACATCTCGTAAGTTAGCTGTCCGAACTTTGAATACGGATCGTCGTAGAGTCCCATTTCGTCGCCCAAGGATTCGGCGTAAAGTCCCCAGCCTTCGACGAATGCGGTGTAGCCGCCGAAGCGACGGAAGTTCGGGATGTCGCCCTGCTCCTGCGCGAGCGCGATCTGCAAATGATGACCGGGCACGGATTCGTGAAGTGAGAGCGCCATCATTTCCCACTTCGGACGGGTTTCGGGGCGATAAAGATTAACGTAGTAAGTTCCGGCGCGCGAGCCGTCGGCCGCCGGTTGATTGTAGTAAGCGGTCGTCGTGTCAGGCGCGATCTTTTCCGGGATCGGTTCGACGCCGTAGGGCGTGCGCGGCAGGGTGCGAAACACTTTGAGGAGCAGCGGATCAATGCGCTTCGACATCGCGCGATAGGCGGCGAGCAGTTCTTCAGGCGTTTTGTAGTAGAAGCGCGGATCGGTTCGCAAGTTTTGGAAAAATTCTTGGAGCGTGCCTTTAAAGCCGACTTGAGTTTTAATCTTTTCCATCTCGGCGCGGATGCGCGCGACTTCGCGCAAACCCATTTCGTGAATCTCGCGCGGGCTAAGATTGGTCGTCGTGTTCTGCCGCGCGGCAAAGGCGTAACGCTCCTCGCCCATCGGCATTTTCCACGCGCCTACCTCGTCGAAGGACGCGGGCAAATACTCGCGCACGTAAAATTCTCTGAAGCTTTTGAATGTAGGAATAATGTTTTGTGTGATCGCATTGCGCGCCGCTTGCTGCAATCTCGTTTGCTCGTTTGCCGGAATCGAATTGGGAAAACGCTTGAACGGTTTATAGAACGCGCTCGCTTCGACGTTCTCGACAAGTTGTTTATCAACTTGCGCGGTGACGCGGTTCATGATCACTTTCGGCAGCATCGTGCGCGTGCGAATGCCTTCGCGCATGAGCGCCATCGTCTGTTCCATGTAGAGGGGAAAAGCCTTGAGGCGGGCGATCCAATCCTCGTAGTCTTTGACGGTTTCAAAGCGCAGCAAGTCGGCCAGTTCGTCGGCAGTTTGAACGCCGCCGCGCTGCGTGAGTGGCACGAGATACCACTGAAACTTGTAGCCTTCGACGCTTGCATCGTAATCCTTTTTGAAGAGATCGTAGTTTAATTGATCGCGCGCCGAGAGTTGCCCGCGATCAATAGCGGCGAGGCGCGCGATCACATCGCGGTCGTGCCCGTGACGGCGCGCGATTGCCGTAAGGCTTGCGTCTTCCCAACGGTCGTTGTAGCGGCGATCTCCCAGAGACGATGCGAACGTGGGATTCTCGCGCATCGTGTATTCCCATTCGGCGTCGAAGAGTTCATACAAGCTGCGCGTCGCCGGGTTCCGATTGTTTACCGTCGCTTCGGCGTTTTGCGCGTGAGCGGGTGAGTAATTCAAAACAAGTGTTGCGAATGCAAGGATAATCAAAAAGTTAAGAAGCGTGCGCATCAAATCCTCCGTTTAGCGGCTGCGTGAAGTTTAACGTTGCGGAAGAGGATACAACACGAAGGTTGCGCGGCGAAACTATACGGGTGAAAGCTGTTCGTTATTTGTTGCAGATGTTTTAAACGGCGAAGATTTGTTGAGAAAGTTTGCCGGAGAATCGGTGATGCACCGCCACGTGAGGCGCGCGCATCTAAAGTTGCATGAGCAGTTCCGTAACACGTCTGAAAACTTACGCGGGATTTGTGCAGCGTTACGCGCGCCCGTTTTTGAAGGAGCGGGGAAAGGAGCTGACAACTCCTATCGCTCCCGCGCCCTTCCGCCCCGTGCCCCATGAATGGCGAGACGATAGGCTGACTGTCGCGTGGCTCGGTCATGCAAGTGTTTTGATAAATTTTTACGGCACGTGGCTATTAACTGATCCGGCGCTTCGCGCGCGCGTTGGCGTGAGAGTCGGCGCGATGACGATGGGGCCGCGCCGCTTGGTGCGCTCCGCGCTCACCCCGCGAGAGATTCCACCTCTCGACGCCGTTCTCATCTCGCACGCACACATGGATCACTGTGATCGCGCAACGCTCGCGCGCCTTCCGCGCCGAACTCCCGTCGTCGTCCAACGCGGCATGAGCGATCTCGTGCGGCGCTTTCAATACATTAACGAACTGCAATGGGGCGAATCTGTAGAGACCAACGGCGCTCGCATCGAAGCGATTGAAAGTAATCATTGGGGAGCGCGCACGCTCACCGATTCGCATCGCGGCTACGGCGGTTACTTAATCGAGAAGGGAAACGATGCGATTCTTTTCGCGGGCGACACCGCATACACTGATGCGTTTGCGCGTCTTGCGCGCGAACGAAAGGGAAGCGCGCCCATCCGTCTGGCGATTCTTCCCATCGGGGCGTACGACCCTTACATCGCCGTTCACGCCAACCCGGAGCAGGCGTGGATGATGGGGCGCGAAATGAACGCGGAATATATACTGCCGATTCACCACAAAACATTTCGCTTGAGCCGCGAACCTGTTGACGAACCCATCGAGCGTTTCCTCGCTGCGGCCGGAGGTGAAAGTTGGCGCGTGGCGGCAACAGATGTCGGGCAAACGTGGAGCCTTCCTTAATAAATCGCTGAAGAAGCAAGAACGCAAAGACTAAAGCGTAGAGAAAGAATTTATTCCAACCATTTACGCTTTAGTCTTTGCGAGCTATTTCGCAAACACCTGTTTTATGTCCGCGAAGGCTTTAAATTCCAGCGCATTCCCGCTCGGATCGAGAAAAAACATCGTTGCCTGCTCGCCCGGCTCTCCTTTGAAGCGGATGTAAGGTTCGATAACGAATTGCACACCCGCCGCGCGCACGCGCTCCGCGAGTTTGTGCCATTCGTCCATCGGCAGGATCACGCCGAAGTGCGGCACGGGCACGTCGTGAGAGTCAACAGAGTTTGAATTTTCGATGCGCGCTTTCTTTTCTTTGCTTAGATGCGCAACGATCTGGTGTCCGTAGAGATCGAAATCGATCCACGCCGTATCGCTGCGTCCTTCGGGACAGTTCAAAATTTGACCGTAAAAGCGGCGCGCCGCTTCCAAGTTGTGAACGGGGAAGGCGATGTGAAATAAAGTTTTCATTAGATTCCTGTTTTTCGTCTATATTATGGCACGTAATTATGGCTCGTAAACGCACGCGGCTTGCTGACGAGCGATTGCGTTTATTAAACCGGATCGCGTCGCCGGTGGGCAAGCGAAAAGATAAAGGCTTCGCTCGTGATGAATGCTCGACGTGAAAAGCGAACGGAAACTCTCAAGGAAACATATAGGGTATGATAAAACTGCTGAGCATGACGCGCTTCTCACTGCATTGAAACTCTCGGACGCAAGGTGCGCGAAGTGCTAAACGACGAAACGCACAAAGGAAAATAAACATAACCGAATTCGCCATTAACGTATAGCCATTAAGAAAGAGCGAAGTGAATAAAGGGAACGATTCTCTTTTATTCACTTCGCTCTCGCATTATGTCGCATCATTCGCGTTGGCGAGATTTACAAGCACTGAGCGAACAACCATGAAAGCAGTTCGCGTTCGGCGAGGACTTTCAGATAGACGTTGTGCCCGACGCCCGCGTATTCGCTGTAACGAACATTGCCGCCCGCCGTTTTCAGAGCTTCAACCATCCCACGCGATTCGCTGACGGGGACGGTGCGATCTTCCGCTCCGTGAAAAACCCATACAGGCGTGCGCCCGATGCGGCGCGCGATTGAAGTAAAGCGATCTGCGCCGCGCAAAGGGCTTCCGCCGCAGATAGGCACGACGGCGGCAAACTTGCCCGCATGTTCCGCGGCCATACTCCACGCGCCGTAGCCGCCCATCGAAACGCCGATCAGATACACACGCTTCGTGTCGGCGTTAAATTCCGCAACAATTTGATCGAGTGAGTTCATCGTCATGCGAACCATTTCCGGGTCTGACCAGAAACGGCCTTCGCGGCATTGCGGCAGCAGAACGATGCCGGGCACGCGCTCAAGATAACTTTGCACGAGTGCGCCCGTCGCGCCGCCTGTCGGGACGAAGCCGCCCGCGCCGCGTTGACCAATGCCGTGTAGGAAAAGAAGGACGGGAAGGTTTCTTTTACCCGCAAGTTTTTTCGGAACGTAAATCTGATAATCGTATGAAGTGTTATTAACGCTAACGGTGCGAGTTATTAACCCGCTCTTGGCTTCGCGCGTCGAGGCGGGCGTAGGGAAAGCGAATAATCCGCCCAGCAGAAGCGAAAGGAATCCAATGCGCATGTTTCTCAATTTGCCCTTCCTTGTTTATTGTTCACTTGGTAGCAGAAACACGGCCTTCCGGTTGCCCGTTGAAAACGCGAACGGCGCTTAAGTCATTAATTATGAGTCGTTCGTCACGTCGTGGAGTCGGCTCGTCCCTGTCAGCCTACTACTCGTCACAATTCGGTTGCGGCTCGTAAATCTTGCGATAACATAAATGGGCATCATTAAAGCTCAACCCATTTCGGTGCCTGCTTTGAGAGACAAAGGGGCACGCGCCGCTCAACTCATGCTTGTTGAAAATCTCTATCACAGACAGCCCTCTTAAATTCTCTCTCGTAAGGAACGCGGGTTATTGTGAGCATTGATTTCGAGTTGCTTATATTTCGTGCCAATATCTAATCTGTTCGCAGGCGCATTTGGCGAAAGCAGGAAACCGAAATGAATAACAGTTCGACTCTTTATCGTCCGCCGCACCGTTGGCTGCGGTGGCTGCTCGTGCTCGGAGTATGGACTTTTATCGCGCTCGTTATCGCCGCCCTGCGCTATATCACCTTTGTTGAAACGAATCGACTGGCTGAAAAGCCGAGCGCGTTTCCCGGCTGGAGCGTTTTCCTCGTTCTTCCTCTGATTGCTTTTTACCTTTGGGCGCTGATGACGCCGCTGGTCGCATTCTTCGCACGCCGTTTCCCCATCCCCGGTAGAGATTGGGCGCGCAACCTGCTAATTCATATTCCAATCGGCGTCCTCTTTATAACCGCGCACATGCTCATCTGGTCGATCATCTATTGGAACTTCGGGCGCGTGCGCGTCGAAGTTTTCGGATCGCTCGGCGGATACTTGCGCAGTAATTTGCTCGGCGGCGTCGGTCAGCAGATCACTTTTTACATTCCACTTCTGATAATCATTTACACGCTTGATTACTACCGCAAATACCGCGAAGGAGAATTGAAGGCGTCGGAACTTCGCGCGCAACTCGCACAGTCCAAACTGCAAGCTTTGAAGATGCAGTTGCACCCACATTTCCTCTTCAACACTTTAAACGCCGTCTCCGAACTCATTTATCGAAACCCGGCGACGGCCGAGCAGATGATCACAAACTTAAGCGACCTGCTGCGCATCACACTTAATAAGGAAGGCAATCAAGAGGTTTCGCTTAAACAAGAATTAGAATTTCTCTCCAAATATTTGGATATCGAAAAGACTCGTTTCCGAGAACGACTGCGCGTTGAGTTCAATATCGATCCGAAAACGCTCGACGCGCGCGTGCCCGATCTCATTCTCCAGCCGATTGTCGAAAACGCGGTGCGTCATGGAATCGCGCCGCTTGCGCGCGGCGGTTCAATCGAGATCGCGGCGCATCGAGAAAATGGAACGCTTCATCTCTCGGTGCGTGATGATGGGCGTGGACTTCCCCATGAATGGCAAGCAGCTCCGAAAGAGGGAGTCGGAATTGCCAACACGCGCGCGCGTTTGATGCAACTTTATGGAGCCAATCATCGTTTTGAATTAGACAGCCCGCCGCACGCTCACGGCCTTGTCGTGACGATGGCGATTCCTTTCACAGAGAGCGAAACGAATGGAGAAGATTCGAGCACTCGTCGCCGACGACGAACAGTTGGCGCGGGAGAAGATCAAAAGATTTCTCCGTAATGAAACGGACATCAAGATCGTCGGCGAATGCGCCGACGGCAGAGAAACCGTCACCGCTCTCGAATCTCTGGCCCCCGATCTTCTCTTCCTCGATATACAGATGCCCGAAATGAACGGGTTTGAAGTTCTTGAGGCGGCAAGCCCTGATGAGATGCCCGCCGTCATTTTCGTGACCGCTTATGACAAGTATGCGCTGCAAGCTTTTGAATTCCACGCGCTTGATTATCTTCTAAAGCCTTATGACGCCGCACGTTTTCAGGCGTGTTTGGCGCGCGCTAAAGCGCAAGTGCAAGGGCGCAAACACAATCGTTTAGACGAACGCCTCGAACATCTTCTTCGTAATTTTAAACCCGAACAAAAACCGCTCGAAAGGATCGTGCTCAAATCCGGCGGGCGCGTCTTTTTCCTCCGCACGGAAGAGATCGATTGGATCGAAGCGCACGGCAACTACCTGCGCCTGCACGCAAACGGTGAAGCGCATTTGCTCCGGGAAACGATGGCGAAGATCACTTCCAAACTTGACCCGGAAAAATTCTTGCGCATCCATCGCTCAGCGCTCGTCAACATCGAACGCATCAAGGAACTGCAACCGCTCTTTAGCGGCGACTACACCGTGCTGCTTCGCAACGGCACGGAGTTGACGCTTTCCCGCACCTACCGCGACAATCTCTCGAAGCTCTTCGACAGATCTTCATAAACTCTTCAGAAGTTTTATCCTGCCGCTTCAACCAATCATCATCACGGATTGCGACTCGTCACAATTTCGTTGTCGCCTACAACTTATTCGACGACACTCGTCCCGAAATCATGAAACGGGCGGCGAATGATTGCTGCGACAAGCAAATCCGCCCGCCAAATTTCTAAACAAAATTCAAAGCGAATAGAGGTTCGTGATGATAAACGAAGCGGATGTAATCGAAGAAAATCATCTGGATAACTTGCAAGCGATGAACGGGAAAGATGAAACCGAGTTGGGCGAAAAGATCGACGTTTTAAGAGACGTCGCGCTGTCGCTGTGGAAAGAGGTGCAGTCGCTCGGCTCGACCGTTAACGTGACGAACATGGAGCGTGGCATCAAGCTCTACGACGAGGTGCGTCGCTTTGAAGTTGATCTCATTCAACGCGCGCTCGATCAGACGGGCGGAAACCAGACGCGCGCCGCGCGCTTGCTCGGCATCAATCTGACCACGCTCAATTCAAAGATCAAGCGTTACAGCATTTCTACAGACGACGAAGATGAATCCATCGCTCCCGACGAAGATGAACTCGTTAGGTCAGCGTAGGCGGTATGTAATGCTTCATAAGATTTACATTCAAGGTTAATGGAGGCAGAAATGAAAAGATTTAATTCCCCTACATTCCTTCTCCTTCTTCTCATCTTCTTCGCTTCTCCTTCGCCGGGACAGCGAACGCAGGAGGTGCTCAACAAAGAAGAGAATGCGGCACAACTTCAAACAGGCGCAACATCGATCTCAAGTGTCGCCGCCGCTTCCAACCTAACCTCAGGCGAGGATGAATTAACCGCTCTCAACGACCGAGGCATGGAGCAGTTCAGCGCCGAGCGGTACGACGAGGCACTTGTCTCGTTCGGCAAAGCGATCCGTCTTAAGCCGCAGGTGTTCGGAGTATATTTCAACCTTGGAATGACGTACTACAACCTCAAACGTTATGAGGAAGCGATAACTAGCTTCAACCAAGTGATTCGCCTCAAGCCCGATCACCTGAAAGCCCTCACCTGCCTCGGAGATGCCTATTTCAGCTTAAACCGCTTTGCGGAAGCGTCCGAATCTTTCAGTCGCGCCGTGAAACTGAACGCTAGCGATCCGCTTACCATGGGGAAATTAGGCACGAGCTATTACTATCTCGGCAAACACGAGGAAGCCATCACATATCTTCAACGGGCGGTTGCCCTCGGAAGCGATCTCCCCACCGTGAATAATAACCTCGGTTCTGCGCTCTACGAGTTAAAGCGCTACCGCGAGGCGCTGAGCTACTTCGAGCGGGAGATGCGTATCACGCCGGACGCCGCGGAAGTTCATAACAATCGCGGCGTGGCACTCGCCGGGATGGGGCGTCGTCGCGCCGCTATCGAGTCGCTTCAAAAAGCCGTCAGTCTTAAACCTGATTACGCAATCGCCCATTTCAACTTAGGGATCAGTTACTTCGCCGTCAACGATAAAACGAACGCGCTCGCACAAGTCAAACGACTCCGAACGCTCGCCCCCAATCTCGCACAGGAGCTGTTCGCGGGCATCTATCAAAATCTTGTTATCACCGTCAAGCGCACGTAGAAATTGATCCGCGATAACCTGCTAAGCATCGGTAAGGTCAACTCGAAAGCGCTTCCAACTTTTTGGAAGCGCTTTTTGTTTGCTTCATTGCGAAATTCATATTCGCGATCCAAATACATCAATACTTTTTCTTACTCTCTCACTGTCTCGCTCGCGTTGAGTATTTGCCTGTCGAGAGTTACGGCGCGTCGCGCTTTGGCGGCATGTTTCTTGCACCTTATCACCACAGCGAAACACTTCAGCACAATCAGCTTGTGCAGCCGCGAAAAGATTTCCAAATCTTTGGAGAGCGACGCTTTCAGAGTCAAAAGTTATTACTTAAGCAAGGAGTCCACGATGAAACAGTTCTTATTATCGGCGTTGGCGATATTGGTATCGGCAACATCGTTGTTTGCGCAGTCAAACACGGGGCGGCTCGTCGGAACAATCTCCGGCCCCGATGGTGCGATCCCCGGCGCAACTATTACCGTCACTGACAATCAAACCAACAGGCAGGTGACAGTACAAACTGGTGATGAAGGCGCATTCACCGTGACGCAACTTGAGCCGGGCACTTACACCGTGACGGTGACGGCGCAAGGCTTCCGCACCTTTACTGCCACCGACTTGAAGATTGACGTGAGCCGCGATTACACGCTTAACCCGACGCTTGAAGTCGGCGGCGTCCAAGAAAGCGTCACGGTAACGGCCGGAGCCGACGTTATCAACCAATCGAACGGCGAATTAAGCAATACTGTTAGTCAAGAGCAGATTCGAGCTTTGCCGCTTAACGGGCGTGATCCGACGGATTTGATTCTGTTGCAACCGGGCACGGCTTACAATGGCGCTCAAGGATACTCGATTAACGGTCAGCAGCCATCATTCACTAACATCACGCGCGACGGCGTTAACATTCAAGACAATTACATCCGCGCCAACGCGAGCAGCTTTACGCCGACGCGCCCGAACGTTGACGACACTGCAGAGTTTACGATCACGACGCAAAACGCGGGAGCCGATCAAGGCTATGGCGCATCGCAAGTGCAATTCGTCACGCCGCGCGGTCAAAACGAATACAACGGCGCAGTCTATATTTACAATCGCAACCGCGCCTTCTCCGCCAACGACTTTTTCAGCAACGAGGCGGGGCTTGAGCAACCGAAGTTTAACCGCAACCAATTCGGCGGCAGAGTTAGCGGCCCCATCATCCGCAACCGGCTCTTCTTTTTCGGATTGGTTGAAGCATATCGCTTGCGCCAGTCGGCGGAGGCGACACGCACGATTCTGCTGCCAAATGCGCGCAACGGAATCTTTACCTTTAGAGACGCAGGCGGCACCGTGCGCACCGTGAATTTGCTGACGCAATTGGGAGCGACAACCGGTGTGACGGCGATTGACCCGACAGTGCAAAGCCGCATTCTCGCTAGCGTCCCGACGGTCGGCAACACGACCACTGCGGGCGATCAGTTGAATACTACCGGATATATTTTTAACCAGAGGGACAATACCGACCGCGAAACTTACACGTCGCGCATTGACTACGACATCAACGACCGCAACACCGTGAGCGGCGTATTTAGTTTTACGGATGAGCGCGTCAACGACCGCCCCGACGTTGACGATCCGGAAGGTTTCGGCCTCGCTCCGGTAACAAATCAACCTGCGAAAAGAAAGTTGTTCGCGTTGGCTTATCGCTCAACTCCGACGGCGAACTTCACGAACGAAGCGCGCGGCGGCTTCTTCTTTAGCGATCCCATCTTCTTGCGGACGACCGCGCTGCCCGACTTCTTTTTTACAACCAGCGCGGCTGGCTTTATCAGCGGCATCGTGAGTTCGCCTGATGTGGTTTTTGAGAATCAGGGTCGCGCTTCCAAGAACTACAATTTCCAAGACAACGCCGAATTGAGCGTGGGTAGTCACTCGTTACGCTTTGGCGGACTCGTGCAAGCCTTTAGGAATACGCCTTTCAATAATGCGGGAATCCTTCCTAGCTTCTCGCTTGGCACCAACGCCAACACACCGCAACTCACTGCCGATCAAATCAACGGACTATTCGGATTGAGCGCCGCGCAAGGCATCAGTTCAACCCAACTCGCCACAGCCAATAATCTATTAGGATTACTCGGCGGCATCGTCACGGGCGCAACCCAAACGCAGAACGTGACAAGCCAAACTTCGGGCTTCGTTCCGGGCGCAACAAACAGCAACGACTTCGCTTTCGAGAACATCGCGTTCTACTTTGCAGATCAATGGCGCGTCCGCCCGAACTTCACTCTAAACTTAGGCTTGCGCTACGAGATTTTCACTGGCGTGCGTGATAGAACCGGATTACTTCTGGAGCCGATCATTCCACCGGGCAGAAGCAATGATTTGCGTAGCGTGCTGCTTGATCCTAACGGCGCGTTCCAATTCGTCGGCGGCAATGCGGGCAGTCCCGGACAGGCGTTTAAAACTGATGCGGATAATTTCGCGCCCGTCATCAGCTTCGCCTATTCGCCGGAGTTTAAGAATAATTTCCTCGGTCGCATCCTTCCCGGCGAAGGTCGCAGCGTGATTCGCGGCGGCTTCCGCATCAGCTTCGTCAACGACGAGTTGGTGCGAACGGCCGCGAGCCTTAACGGTTTGGCGCAGACGGCGACCGCCACGAATGCCGCAGGCTCACCGCAACTCAACGGACGATTAAACAATCTCTCCGCAGTTACGATCCCGACGCTCACCTTCGATCAGAGCGTGACCTTTGCCGAAAACAACGCCATTAACGGTAACGCCGGAACAGTCACCGGCATCAGTCCTAACCTGCAAGCGTCGCGCATTGTGGAATACAGTCTCGGCTTCGAGCGCGAGATCGGTTTTCAGACCGCGATTGAGATTCGCTATGTCGGCAATTTCAGCAACGACCTTGTGCGCGGCATTGATCTCAACCAACTCGACATTCGCAACAACGGTTTCGCCGCCGACTTCAATCGGGCGCGCTCCAATCTGTTGCTGGCACAAGCCGAAAGAGCGCGCATCAACGCTAACACGTCTTTGACTCCTGCTGATCGCGCTGCCCAACTCGCGCTTGTGCCCAATGCCGGAGCATTCAACTCGCGTGTTGCCGGTAGCCAAGTGCTCACAGTCTTTCCGCTGCTCGGAACGGCCACCAACAGGTCAGCGTCTTCGGCAACGGTCATCAACAATATCATTGCCGGAACTCCCGCCGATCTCGCTCAGAGCTTAGCGCTTAACCTCCAGAACGGCAGCGTCCAGTTTCGTCCCAACCCGAACGCCGGATCGCTGATTCCGTTTTACGAAAACTCCGGCCGGTCGAACTACAACGCACTGCAAGTGGAAATTCGCCGCCGCTTCTCACAAGGTTTGCTGTTCCAAGCCAACTATACATTCCAGAAAGCCTTGAGCGATGTGTTCGGCACGACGCAATCGAACTTCGAGCCGCAGCTCGACATCAATCAACCGGAACTTGATTACGCGCGCCTCGATACGGATCAAACGCACGTCTTCAATTTCAACGGAGTTTACGAGTTGCCCTTCGGGCGTGGCAAGCATTTCTTCGGTGACGCGAACGGTTTCGTCAATCGCTTGATCGGCGGCTTCACCCTCAACTCAATCGTCCGCCTTGCTTCAGGCGCGCCGTTCTCTATCACCGATCCGCGCGGCACGCTTAACCGCGCCTCCGGCACGCCCGCGCGCGCCGCACGGCAGACGGCTTCTTCTACCTTGAGCACGGATGAGATCAAGAAATTGATCGGCATCTTCCGCACACCCGACGGCGTGTTCTTCATCAACCCGTCTGTGATCAATACGGCGACGGGGCGCGCGGCGGAAGGCTTCGGCACGACGCCTTTCGCAGGGCAGGTATTCTTTAACGCTGCGCCGGGCGAAACCGGCAACTTGCCGCGCAGCTTTCTTAACGGACCCCTTTTCTTTAATGTTGATATGGGGCTGCTTAAAAACATTCCGGTCACCGAAGGGACGCGACTGCAACTTCGCGTCGAAGCTTTCAATGTCTTCAATCGTGCTAACTTCTTTATTGGTAACCGGGGCGGTGCGACGAACATCAATAGCACACTCTTCGGACGCGTCGGTTCAACTTTTGACGCGCGCCAATTGCAATTCGCGGCGCGCTTTGAGTTTTAGCTTGCCGCCTACTTAAAGTCAGCTTGACGCTCGACGGGCGTTGCTTCGCCTCCGAAGCAGCGCCCGCTTTTTATGAGGTAAGGATTCGTGTTCCATTGCTTGTTCTTCAATGTTTGAATGAGGCATGATTCATGAGCGGACTTTTGAGCGCGCGTTTCAAAAGCGAGCGTGTAAGATAATTTCATAGCGATGGAATCGCGTGACTCCGTTGTTTACCACGAAGCTAAGCGCGGGAAGAGTATGAAAGACGAAACGCTTAAGCGCGGGAGTTGGCTTAAATGGATATTCATCTGGGGCGTGTGGACGCTCGCCGGACTTCTCTTCAGCAGCCAGCAGTATTTCGCCAACCTTTCAACAAGCCGAGCCGTATCTTTTCCGCGAGCGATGGCGCAGCAAATGTTCGCTGCCTATGTGTTCGCCTTAGCTACACCGCCCGTATTATCGCTTGCGCGCCGTTTTCGCATTGACCGCCAGAATTGGCGGCGGAGCTTATCACTCCACATTCTTTTCAGTATCCTCTTCGGCATCATCGTTGGCGCAATTCATGTCACAAACGATTTCCTGCACATACGCGGTTACGCCGGACTGTCGCTTCTCGTTATCGCGCGCTACGTCTTCGGTCAGCTTGATCTGGAGATGATGGTTTACTGGATAATTTTGCTGGCGAGTCACGCGGTTGATTACTATGATCGTTATCGCAACGGAGAACTGCGCGCCGCACAACTCGAAGCGCGACTTTCGCAAGCGCAACTGAAAGCTCTCAAGTCGCAACTCAACCCACACTTTCTCTTTAACACTTTAAACGCCATCTCGGAACTCGTTTACGATGCGCCCGCAACGGCCGACCGCGTCGTGACGCAACTGAGCGAAATGCTGCGGCTGTCGCTTAAGAGCGGTCGTTCGCAAGAAGTGTCGCTTAAAGATGAACTCGAATTTCTCGAACGCTACATTGAAATCCAGCAGACGCTTTTGCAGGAGCGCTTAAGCGTTCGCTTTCGCATCGAAGCCGAAACGCTCGATGCGCGCGTGCCGAACACGATTTTGCAGCCTTTGGTTGAAAACGCCATTCGCCATGGGCTGGCTCCGCGCGCGGCGGGCGGCAAAATTGAGATCGGAGCGCAACGCGAAAACGGAATGCTACATCTCTATGTGCAGGACGACGGACTTGGAATAACAGAGACGCGCCGCTTGGAGCGCGGAGAGGGAATTGGATTATCGAATACGCGCGCGCGCCTGCGGCATCTTTACGCCGGGCGACATCGCTTCGAGTTGAAACAACTTTCGAGTGGCGGCGTCGTCGTCCATCTTGCGTTTCCTTTCAGTGAGAGCAAAGCAGAATTGATTGATGAAGATTCGCACGTTGATCGTGGATGACATGTTGCTAGCGAGAAAGAGGATCAAACGCTTTCTCGCCGCTGACACTGAAATTGAGCTCGTCGGCGAATGCAGCGACGGGCAAGCGGCTACCGGAGCCATACGAGACTTGTCGCCCGACCTCGTTTTTCTCGACGTGCAGATGCCCGAACTTGACGGCTTCGCGGTCGTTGAAACAATCGGCGCAGCGCAGATGCCAGCCGTTATCTTCGTCACAGCTTACGACCAATATGCTCTCCGCGCTTTCGAGGTGCACGCGCTCGACTACCTTTTAAAACCTTACAATCCTGAGCGTTTCGCCAGCGCTTTGGCGCGCGCCAAAGCGCACATCAGAGAACGACGCGCGGGCGAACTCGACGAGCGCCTCACGTCCCTAATCGAGCATCTTAAACAGGAGCCGAAGTATCTTGAGCGTCTCGTGATTAAAACCGCCGGACGCGTCTTCTTTTTGCGCACGGATGAAATTAGTCATATTGAATCCGCCGGCAACTATGTGCGCGTGCACACGCAAGGTGAAAGCTACCTTATGCGCGAGACGATGAACAACTTACAAGCCAAACTCGACCCGGAAAAATTTCTTCGCATCCACCGCTCGTCGCTCGTCCAGATCGAACATATCAAGGAACTGCAACCGCTCTTTAGTGGCGACTACGCGGTTCTCTTACACGACGGCACGGAACTGACGCTTTCGCGCAGCTATCGTGATCAACTACTACACCTCTTCGATAAAACTTCGTAAGCCCTCCGCGTCTGACACGCATTCCGAACTCACCAACAGCGATTATCGGCGGCTTTGCTTCTCCGATTTTATGGATACGTGCGCGCCGCGAAGCATTCGAGAATTTAGATCACGATCCAAATACATCAACGCTTTTCGTTCCGCGCAAATTCGCTGTCTCGATCAAACGTTCATCACTCGCCGTTTACTCCACATCCATGTTACGCGGCACACACCTTGCGCTTACAAGAGTGCGCGATGCAACGCGACTGATCTTGACCTTTTAAGTCAGTAAAGTTCTCCAATTTTTTGGAAGGCGAAGACGCATTGTTCTTCGGTTGCGACGCGCAGATTGAGGTTTAACTTTTTTGAGGAGGTTTTACATGATACCTATATTTAAGCACAGGCTTGCGGCGAGCATTAAGTGTGCTTTCACAGCTTTGACGCTGTTCGTCATGTGCGCGGGCGTAGCGCTGGCGCAACAAGAGACCGGGCAGATTAGCGGCACCGTAAGCGACCCGAACAGCGCATTAGTCGCGGGCGCAACCGTCACTGTTAAATCGGTGGACACGGGTGCCGAACGCACCGTCACGACGGGTTCTGACGGTAATTACATCGTCACTAACTTACAACCCGGCGTTTATGAAGTCACGGCTAATGCTAGTGGCTTCCAAGCTACGCAAGGGCAGCGTGTGCAGGTGACGGTTGGCGGCAGACCGACGCTTGATGTTCAGTTCGGTCAAGTAACGAGCATTCCGGGTGAAACCGTTGAGGTAGTCGGAAGCGGCGGCGTTGAGATTAACACGCAAGATCAGCAGCTTTCCGACGTGGTGTCGTCGAATCAGGTGCGCAATCTGCCGACGGTAACCCGTAACCCTTACGACCTCGTCGGTATTTCTGGAAACGTCTCGGAAAATTCGGAAGGCGGTCAGAATACAACTGGCGGTGGCGCGGGTTTTAATATCAACGGACTGCGGGCTGCGAGCACGAGTATTCTGCTCGATGGCGCTGAAAACGTTAATAATTTTTCAGCAACCATCGGACAAGCCATACCGCTCGACGCCGTGCAGGAGTTTCGCGTCATTACAAGCAACTTCTCGGCCGAGTACGGGCGCGCTTCCGGTGGCATTGTCAACGTGGCGACTATCGCGGGTGGCAATGACTTCAACGGCTCGGCTTACATCTTCAACCGCATCTCGAAGCTCGCCTCAAACGGCTTCGACAACAACGCGCGCGGCATCCCGCGCGGCGTCTTTACCCGTAATCAATTCGGTTACGCGGTAAGCGGCCCCGTTGTTCGCAACAAACTCTTCTTCTCCAACAGTCTGGAGTTTACTCGCGTCCGCAGCGGCGGCACGCGAACCGCCTTTGTGCTGACGCCGGAATTTCTCGCCGCTTCCGGTGTTTCTGCGACGACGCGCAACTTCATTAACAGATACACGCTCGCCGCCACGCCGACGGGTAGAACCGTTACTGCCGGATCGCAAGGCATCACTGGAATTCCGTCTTCAACTCCCTTGTTTCAAGAAGTGCAGTATTCCTCTCCGAGAGATTTAGGCGGCGGCGTCCCGGAGAACAGCTACAGTCTGGTCGGTCGCGTTGATTACAATCTGAGCGAGAGGACGCAGCTTTACGGCCGCTATGCTTTAGAAGATCAGGCATTCGCCGAGGGCACGCAAGCCTTCAGCCCGTATGCGGGATTCAGCACCGGCTCGACCGCGTTCAACCAAAATGCGCTCGTCAACTTAACGCATCAGTTCACGCCGAACTTTATTTCGCAAACGAAGCTCGCGTTCAACCGCTTGAACGGCGGGCAACCGCTCGGCGAGCAACCGCCGGGCCCGACGCTCTACATCAACGGCGGCAGAGCGGTTTCTATCGGCGGCATTAACATTGCTTTTCCGGGTTATCTGCCCTTCAATCCGGGCAGCGCGATTCCGTTTAGCGGAGCGCAAAACTCCGGTCAAGTCAATCAAGACTTCAACTATTCGCGCGGCAAACAGAATTTCCGCTTCGGCGGTCAGTACGTCTATATCCAAGACAACCGCACGTTCGGCGCTTACTTGAATTCGGTTCAAGCGCTCGGTAACACCACGACGGAGGCGCTTAATAATTTGGTGAGCGGCAATATCGTGTCCTTTTCGGGAGCGATTGATCCGGGCGGTAGATTCCCCGGTCAAGATGTGCCGCTACCGGTCGGCCCGCCGAACTTCTCGCGCAGCAATCGCTACAATGAGTTTGCTATCTACGGCAACGATGCGATTCGCATTCACCCGCGTGTCACGATGAACTTGGGCTTGCGCTACGAATACTACGGCGTGCAGCAGAACAAAGACCCGAACCTTGATGCCAACTTCTATTACGGGGACGGCGCGAACATCTTCGAGCAGATCAGGAACGGTCGTGGATTCCGCACGCCTGAATCTTCGATTGGTAAGCTCTACCGTCCTGACAAAAACAATTTTGCTCCGCGCTTCGGTCTTGCGTGGGACGTATTCGGCGACGGCAAGACTTCACTGCGCGGCGGCTACGGCGTAGCTTACGAGCGCAACTTCGGTAACGTCACCTTCAACGTGCTCTTCAATCCGCCGAACTTCGCCATCGTTTCTCTCACCGCTAATTCTGCTAACGGTGCGGGAGACGTTGCTTCACTTCCGATCTTTGCCGATAATGCCGGCCCCTTCGGCGGAACCGGCCCGGCGCGCAGATTAGGTTTGGTGCAAGCGCGTTTTGTTGACAACAACATCACGAACGCTTACGCACACTTCTACAGCGTGGCGTTTGAACATCAGTTGGCGCGTAACACCGTCGCCAGCGTCGAATATTCCGGCTCGGCGGGTCGTGATTTGTATTCGCTGACAAACATCAACCGCCCGCAATCCGGCACCTTCTACCTCGGTAGCCGAACGGCGTCGGCCGCCGGCGGCACCACCAATCGCCTTAACGGAAGTTTCGCCACGATCTTCCAGCGCGGCAATTTAGGTTTCTCAAACTACAACGGATTGACCGCCGCGCTTGAGAGCAACAACTTCCGCAGCACAGGATTGACATTAAGCGCCCGCTACACGTTCTCGAATGCGAAGGACAACCTGAGTAATACTTTCAGCTCGACGGGTCAAACCTTCTTCACCGGCTTCACCGATTCGTTCGATCCGAGACTTGATTACGGTAATGCGGACTTCGACGTTCGTCATCGCTTCGTCGGCACTTTCAACTACGAAATTCCGTTCTTCAACAACGTTGAGAATCGTTTCGTCAGAGAACTGCTCGGCGGCTTCAGCATCAACGGCATTGTCAATGTCAGAACCGGGCAGCCCTTCACGGTGTTCGATTGCACGAATCAATTTGAAACCTGTGCGCGCCTGATACCATCAGGCGGTATTAGCTTCAATGGCACAGATAATCCGTCTCCGACGGGAAACCCGAACCAGTTCACATACATCGATCTGACCGGGCAGACTGCTCGCGTTCCGGGCAACCCCGTTACGGGTAACTACGACTTCGGGCCGTACCCGGCGAACATGACGACGCGCAACGCTTTCCGTAGCCCCGGCTTCTACAACATTGACTTGGCGTTGTACAAGCGCATCAGGATCACGGAAGGCACGAGTCTCCAGCTTCGCGCTGAAGTCTTCAATGTGCTTAATCATGCGAATTTGTTCGTTGACTATAGTGGAGCAGACGTCAGTAGCAGCGACTTCGTGCCCGCGCAGCGTGGGTTGCCGTTCGCGTCTGGCGTTCTTGAGCGACGCAATGTGCAACTGGCAGCGAAGTTCATCTTCTAACTTGGAGGTAACGTTTCATCCTCCGGGGAGTCCATTGCGGACTCCCCTTTTTATTTCAACACGCCTCTTGGTTCGCCTCTATTTCCAATCGCCGATAAGCACAAACGGCGCCCAGTAGAAGGGCGCGCTGTAGCGTTTGCCGTCGATCATGCGCTGCTGCGCAGTGCGAAGCGCGGCGGACGGCGATGCGCTCTTCTCATTCAACAATCCTTTGTAGAAATCTTGCATAAGATCGGCGGTCGCTTTATCAGCAACTGACCAGAGGCTAACGCCAACGGTCGGCGCGCCCGCATACATGAACGCGCGTGTCAGTCCGATCACTCCTTCGCCGCGCTTCTCTTTGCCCAAGCC
>JACDAW010000376.1 GCA_013695245.1 Pyrinomonadaceae bacterium
GAAATATCGTGTGCGCGACTCGATTGATTACCCGCTGGCGAGCGCGGCCGTTGCGGTCAAAGTTGACGATGCGGGAAACTGTGCGGGCGCGCGCGTCGCCGTCACGGCCGTTAATCCAAGCCCGCGCGTGGTTGAAGGAATCAGCGAGTTATTTGTTGGCAAACCCGTCACCCCCGAAACTTTGGAGCAGGCGGCGAATCTCGTGCGGCGGACGGCGAAGCCGATGCGCACAACGGTCGTCGCAACTTCAACCTATCGCCGCCACATCATCGGCGTGCTCGCCAAACGCGGACTCGCCCAACTGCTCTCTGATGCTCCGGCGCAAACAGGAGACGCCGCGCAACTTCAGTGAACGAACTTTCCCGCGTGAGTGCCCTGCTCTTGGCGGCGGGTCGCTCCCGGCGCATGGGCGCGTTCAAGCCGTTGCTGCCGTTCGGTCATAACGGCACCGTCGCGGAAACTTGCATCGCAAATTTGCGCGCAGCCGGAATCGAAGAGATCGTCGTTGTCATCGGACATCGCGCGGAGGAGATGAAGCAAAGACTCGCAAATCTCTCTGTGCGTTTCGCCGTCAACCGTGAAGCGGAGAGCGAGATGAACATCTCAATTAAGCGCGGCGTCGAAATGCTTGCGGAAGATTCAACCGACGTTCTCATTCATCTCGTCGATTTGCCGGGCGTTGCGGGAGAGACGATTAAAGAGATTGCAACTGCGCCGCCTGTTATTAAAGACGAACCGCGTTTAATCGTGCCGGAGAATGACGGGCGCGGCGGCCATCCGGTGTTAATTGATTGCGCTTATCGCACGGAACTGTTGAGCCTTGATCCGGCGAGAGGCTTACGCTCGCTTTTCGACGAACAACACCATTTGGTTCGACGACTTTCGGTCGGCTCACCATACATTCTCCGTGATATAGACACGCCGGAAGATTACCGGAATTTGCATAATGAAGTTTTCGGATTTGCGCCGCGCCTAATCGAGTAAAATACGGCTCTATATCACCCGCGCGAACCAACCGGACGCTTCAAACGCTCATCTAATTTTTCGTTATGAAGCGCTATTGCCGCTTAATCCCTTTGCGCGCAAATCAGGCACAAACGGCGCGAAGCTAGAAGCAGTAAAGCGATTTCAAAGGAGAAAAGATGATTAAATCATGCCGCGTTTTAGCGGCGTTAATGCTCTTAATAATTTTTACGTTGACACCGGCGGCGCGCCCCTTTGCCACGCCCGCGACGGCAGACTTTTCGTTGCGCTCGCTTAATGGAGGGACGGTTTCTGCGGGCAGTTTGCGCGGTAAAGTCGTGGTGCTGGCGTTCGGCGCATCGTGGCTGCCGATTTCGCGCCCGCACGCGCAAGCCGTGCAAAAGGTGGCAGACAAATACGGCGCGCGTGGCGTGGAAGTCTTTTGGGTGAGCACGGACAGCGATTCCAATAAATCAAAGACCTACGCATCGGATGATCAGTTGCGCGAGTTTTCCCGCCGGAATGGGCTGAACGTGATGGTGTTGCGCGACCCTGATGGCGTCGTGTCAAAATCAATGGGCGTAGGCGAAGTTCCGGCTGTTGTGATTTTCAACCGCGAAGGCAACATGGATGGCGCGCCAATTCTCGGCTACGACCCGGAAAGCAATCTCGCCGACACACTCGCGCCGCGACTCAACAAACTTCTTTAACGATTCCTAAATTTTCTTATCAAAGCGGCTGCTTCGTTTGGAGCAGCCGCTTTTTAATTATATGTACTTACAATCTACCTGCAAGTTCCCTCACCAAACGCACGGGCAAACCGACGACGTTAAAATAATCGCCTTCGATGCGCTCGATAAAAAGCGCGGCGCGCCCTTGCACTCCGTATGCGCCCGCTTTGTCCAAAGGCTCGCCCGTTGCTACATACCAATCAATCTCCGCTTCGCTCATCGAAGCAAATTTAACTCGCGTTCGTTCATGCGCAACAGCGCGCCTTTTGCTTTCAGCGCGCACAAGCGCGACGCCCGTTATCACTTCATGCCACGCCCCTTGAAGCCTTTGCAACGTGCGGCGCGCGTCTCGCTCATCCTGCGGCTTGCCAAGCAACTCACCCTCAATCACCACGGACGTGTCCGCACCGAGCACAAGCCCAAACAAACGATGCGCCGCGACCGCTTCGGCCTTCTCGCGTGCCAAACGCTCGACATAAGCGACCGTCTCTTCTCCCGCGCGCCGTGTCTCATCAACATTCGCCGTTACTACTTCGTGCGCCCAGCCAACTTGCGTGAGTATTTCCGCGCGGCGCGGGCTTGCCGATGCGAGCACAATCGTTTCCCTGTAAATTGGTGTTGCCTGTCTTTCCGCTGTCATGCCTTGTTTGTCTCCCGCTTTATCCATTACACTTCGTAATCCGATGGACGATCTGCTTAGACCTCTGATCAAAATCCTGCGCGCCGTTGGCGATTCCGAAGAGGCGTTTGAAGCGGCCGCCTTTCTCGCGTGGCGGCGCATCGCGGGCGAAGGATTACGCAAAAGGGCGGTGCCGTTTCGCCTTTACCGCAAAACTCTCGTCGTCGCCGTCTCCGATACGACGTGGCAGAAACAACTAGAAGCCGAAAGTCCGCAGATGCTTTTTCGCATCAACTCGATGCTCGGTCAAGCCGTCGTCACTTATATAGAGTTTCGCGTTGACCCGAAAACAATCGCAGAGGAGCGCGGGCGGACGTACCGAATAACTCCCATCGAGCCAGACAAACAAGAAAAGCAATGGCTTGACGCGGCGCAAGAACTTCGCGCCGCAGCCGCCGCTCACATTAAAGACGAGGAATTACGCCAGCGCTTCCTGCTTGCCGCCGGAAGCGCGATTGACGCGCAGAGTCGCAGAAAACGATAATTGCATTTGCGATTT
>JACDAW010000405.1 GCA_013695245.1 Pyrinomonadaceae bacterium
CGGTCGGCGAGTCCCATGATCTGCGCCGGGTAGAGCGTCACGGCTTTTAAGGCTTCGGCGCGCGGCAGTCCGTATGCGGCGGCCATTCCAGCATGGTAAGGAAGATCGCGCACGTGCGCGCCCGAATCGCCCGTCGAGATGCAGAAGCGCACGCCCGCCGCTTGCAGTTTCGCAGCGTTCTCGAAAAGCAGATCATAAGGATCATCTTCGCGCGACGGCAAGTCGAGTATGCCCGTTAAGATCACAGGCACATTCTTTTCTTTCAAAAACTGCGCGGCCTTCCAAGCATCATTGCCGCCTAAAATGATGGGGCGCAGTTTCATCTCTTCAGCAAAGCGGACGACGTTGCGAATCTCAGTTTCGCGGTCGGCGCGGAAAATGACTGGACGCTCGCCTCGCACAAAAGGCACGAGCGCGGCGAGCACCACATCGCGGTCGGGGCGCGGCAAGTTCCGATTCTGCGTGTAAGCGTCCTGCGCGCGCCCGTAAGCTTCGGCGTCGCGCAGCATCTTGCGCACACGATCTATTTGGCGGTCGCGCGCCGTGATCGCTTCCGTTAAATTCGGCGGTTGCGCCGGAGCGAAGAAACCGCCGCCTGCGCCGGACGTGCGCGGAAAGTTAACGACCAGCGCAGCGTTTGGCACAACAGCCATTTCGCTTTGCGACGAACCGTTTAAGTTGATGATCGCCGCTTGGCCTGAGATGATTCCGCCGAGCGGCATCGTCATCACAGTGGTGACACCGTTAAAGCGCGTCACGCCGATGTGTGCGCTGTGCGGGCTGACCGCGACGATGGCTTGCGCGTTCGGGTTCATGTCGCCGATCTCAGCCGTGTCAACCGTGCCCGGAGCGCCCGAATCAATCTCAATCAAACCCATTGACGTGCCGAGATCGATCATGCCGGGATAAACGGAAAGCCCGCGCGCATCAATCTCCTGCGCGCCCGAAGGAACGGTGACGTTTGCGCCGACCGCTTCGATTTTCCCGTCGCGCAAAACAATTGTGCCATTTTCAATTTCAGCGCCCGACACCGTGACGATGCGCGCGTTGCGAATCGCAAAACTCCCGGCCGTGCCCGTCACGTTCTGCACCGTCACGTTTCCGATTTGCTGCGCTTGAACGACAAAACTTCCGGCGAGCATGAGAGCAACGAGCGCACAAGCGATGCAGAATTTTGCGCTAGGACGGATTTTTTCAATGAAGCTATTTTCAAATTTCATCTTTACTGATCCCCTCCGTCCCAAACATCGTCGTCATGTGAGTAAGCCGTGCGACGGCCGCGCGGAAGTGCGGGCGATGTGCCGCCCTGTCCCGGCGCGCGGTTAGGTTCGGCCGCTTCAAGCGTTCGGCGTTCGCGCTCAAGTTCGGCGCGGCGCGCGATGTCTTGCCCGCGATCAAAGAAGATTTCGCCGTCAACAAACGTGGTCTCCACGCGCGCGTAGGGACTAAACGGATGCGCCGTCCAGATCGCAAGGTCAGCGTCTTTGCCTGCGTCAATCGATCCGACGCGGGCGTTAATGCCGAGTTGGATCGCGGGATTCAAAGTGATCAAACGCAAGGCTTCCTCTTCCGTGAGTCCACCGTATTTGATCATTTTCGCCGCTTCGATGTTAAGGCGACGGGCGCGCTCGTCCGAATCCGAGTTGAGCGAGACGTTGACTCCGGCGCGCGTCATGATCGCGGCGTTAAAGGGAATCGCATCGTAGGCTTCGATCTTGTAGCCCCAGAAGTCGGCGAAGGTCGAAGCGCCCGCGCCGTGCTGCGCTATTTCGCGCGCGACTTTGTAGCCTTCAAGGACGTGCTGAAAAGTTCTCACCTTGAAACCGAATTCGTTTGCCACATTGATAAGCATTAAAATCTCATCGGCGCGATAACAGTGCGCGTGAACGTAGCGTTTGCCTTCGAGGACTTCGACGAGCGGCTCTAGTTGCAGATCGCGGCGCGGCGGAATCAAATTTCGTTCGCCGCGCGTTTGCGCCGCGCGGTATTCATCCCAACCGCTTTTGTAATCGCGCGCGCGCGTGAAGGCTTCACGGATCACTTCTTCGACGCCCATGCGCGTCACCGGATAACGACGCCGCGCGGGGTCTTGCGGGAAATTTGTGCGCTTCGGATTTTCGCCGAGCGCAAACTTGATGCCCGGCATCGCGCCCGGAAAGATGAATTCGTTGACAGGGCGGCCGTATTTGATCTTCACGACGGTATTGAGTCCGCCGATGGTGTTTCCCGAACCGTGCAGCAGATTCAATGTTGTGACGCCGCCCGCGAGTTCGCGGTAGAGATCAACGTCCATCGGGTTGAGCACGTCTTGAATGCGCGCCATCGAAGTGACGGCGTAAGAGAGTTCGTTGACAGCATCCATCATCGAGTGCGAATGGCAATCAACGATGCCGGGCATGACATATTTCCCCGTCGCGTCAACGATGCGCGCTCCTTCACGGGCGCGCAAGCTTTGCCCGACTTCGGCGATCTTGCCCGCGCGAATCAGGATGTCAGCGTTTTGCAATGTGCCGTGTGAAGCGGTGAGAACGGTCGCATTGCGAATTAGCGTCTCCGTTTGATCCGTGTTGCGACGCGCCGTTTGCTCTGCGCCGCCGCGTCGTCTCTGCTGCGCCTGTGCATTTTGCAAAGAAGCGAAGGGCGCGATGCCGAACACGGCGAACGCGAGCAGAAGCGCGACTAGTTTTCTTGAATTCGTTATCTTCATTTCTACCTTCCTTGCGGGCGCGTTCCCGTAAACGGCGCGGCTCCCTGTGGCGTGGTC
>JACDAW010000406.1 GCA_013695245.1 Pyrinomonadaceae bacterium
GGAGACGGAGGCTTCGGCGGCGCGCGATGCCGAAGACGAAGATGCGACTTACGCCGGTGAGTTGCTCGCAGAGGAAGAAGCTAAGGTGTGAACGTTGAAACGGCGGCGCGTTTAATGAACGCTTCGATTTCAGAGATGACTCGTGAAGAAACGCTGCGCGGCGAGGTGGCGGGCTTCGCGGTTGATTCGCGCGCGGTCGAACCGGGTCAAATTTTCTTCGCCGGATCGGAAGAGGATTACCGTCGCCATAGATTTACGGGCGCGAAGTTTGAGGATTCGCACCGGTTTATTCCTCAAGCTTTCGAGCGCGGCGCGGCGGCGGTCGTTGCGCGTCGTGAGCGCTTCGAGATGTACGAAGAGTTGCGTAGCTTCGCAGATCGATTGTTGTTTGTTGACGACACCATCGGAGCTTTGCAGACGTTAGCGCAGCGCGTGTTAAAAGCGTGGGCGCAACCAATCATCGGGATTACCGGCAGCGCGGGCAAAACGACGACGCGGAATTTAACGGCGCACGTCCTTACTTCGGCCGGACGCCGTGTGTTGCAGAGTCAAAAGAACTACAACAACGAACTTGGTCTGCCGCTCGCCATCTTGCAAATGGAATCGGCAGGGAACAGTCCGTCGGATTATGACGTGGCGGTTTTGGAGATGGGCATGTCAACGCCCGGCGAAATGAAACGCTTGTGTGAAATCGTGCAGCCTGATATTGCCGTCGAACTACTTATTTCGCCCGTGCATTTGGAGTTCTTCGGCACCGTCGAGCGGATCGCGGAAGGCAAAGCCGAACTCGTTAAAGCTTTGGACGAGCGCGGCACGGCCGTTCTTAACGCGGACGATGAGCGCATCGCGCGAATGCGCGAATTGCATCAGGGAAGAACGATAACTTTCGGCATTGAACGAGAAGCCGATGTGACAGCGTTTGAGATCGAAGATACGCAACTCGAACTCGTCCGATTTAAACTGCGCACGCCGCTCGGCGAAGCGCGCGTCGAGTTGCCGTTGCCGGGGCGTCATAACCTGATGAACGCGCTGGCGGCGGCAGCAATCGCAACCTGTTTCAATGTCGCGCCCGACAAGATCGCTACGGCGCTTGCAACCGCCGCTCCCTCCGCGATGCGCGGCGAAATATTGCACTTCAAAAACGGCTTCACCGTCGTTGATGATTCTTACAACTCTAATCCGCGTTCGCTGGTGAGCATGGTGCAAGCACTGGCGGCGGGCGGCAGAGCAGAGCGGGTCAAGCGTCGCATTGTGATCGCTGGTGAAATGCTCGAACTCGGCCCGGAAGCGGGCGCGATGCACCGTGATACGGGGCGCGAGATAGGGCGAGCGGGAGTTGATTTTCTGTGGGGCGTGCGCGGGCACGCGCATGAATTCCTTCAAGGAGCGCGCGAAGCGGGGATGAGCGATGAGCGAATGCAATTCTTTGAAGATTCGGAAGCGGCTGGGAGCGCGCTCATCGAATGGGCGCAAGCGGGCGATCTTATTCTCGTTAAAGGATCGCGCGGCGTGAAAACCGACCGCGTTGTGAAAATGTTGAGCGAGCGATTTGAGACGGACGACGAAGTCCGCAATAATGGATGACGTGAGAAACGATTCTATTCATCTTTCAAAATTGCGGAGTTCATAGTTAAAACCGATGCTCTATTACCTTTTCTACGAATGGCTTTACCTGAGACTGCAAGGGCATGAAGGCTCGTACCTTGTCAAAGCCCTTAACGTTTTTCAGTACGTCACGTTTCGCACCGCCTACGCTTCGATCACGGCGCTTTTAATCTCGCTCGTGTTCGGCAATAAAGTTATCAATGTGCTTCGCAACTGGAACGTCGGGCAGCAGATCAGGGAAGAAGGGCCGCAGGCGCACATGGCGAAGAAGGGGACGCCGACGATGGGCGGCGTGCTCATTATTGGTTCAGTTCTAATCTCAACTTTATTGTGGTCGCGTCTTGCAAGTCCTTACGTGTGGATCGTGGTATTGGCGACTTTGGGTTTTGCGACCATCGGCTTTCTCGACGATTACTCGAAGGTTGCGAAACAAAGAAGTCTCGGCTTGACGGGCAAACAAAAATTGCTCGCGCAGTTTGCGATTGCCCTTTTCGTCTGGGCGGCGCTCTACTTTTTAACCGACTACTCATGGAACGTGAGCATTCCGTTTTTCAAAGCGACGACCGTGCAAGACCCAACGACGAGCGTGAGCTACATCGGCGCGTGGCTCTACCTGCCGTTCATCGTCATCGTGCTGCTCGGCGCGTCAAACGCCGTGAACTTGACGGACGGCCTTGACGGCCTCGCAACCGGCGTCACGTTTATCGCAACGGCGGCGCTAACGGCTTTCACTTATTTGAGCGGCGACGAGCGTTGGGCGAGATATTTGGGACTCACGTTTCAACCGGAGATCGGCGAACTCACCGTGTTCTGCGGGGCGATGGCCGGAGCGAGTCTCGGCTTTCTTTGGTACAACTCGCCGCCCGCCGAAGTTTTTATGGGCGATGTCGGAAGCCTCGCCATCGGCGGCGCAATCGGGACAATCGGCGTGCTGACGAAGCTGGAATTTATGC
>JACDAW010000415.1 GCA_013695245.1 Pyrinomonadaceae bacterium
GCTTCGTTCGTCGAAATTGCGCGCCGGGTGGAGCCAGCGGTCGTTAACATTGACACCGTTTCGCAATCTGAGATCGGAAGCGACTCCGAGGATGAAGATGGGGACAGCAGCAGCAACAACACTTCGCCGGGCAATCCGCTGATGGATATGTTTCGCCAGCAAATGCAGCAGCGAATGCGGCGACCTTCACGCGGCGTCGGGAGCGGCTTCATCGTCGATCCGAAAGGATTTATCCTAACGAATCAACACGTCGTCGAAGGCGCCACGCGCATTACCGTCAAATTGCAAACAGGCGAACAGTTGCGCGGGCGCGTCGTCGGTATGGATGAGGAGACAGACGTTGCGGTTGTAAAAGTTGATGCCGCGCGCGACTTGCCTTCGGTGCGCATCGGCAATTCGGACGACTCGCAAGTCGGCGACTGGGTGCTCGCCATCGGTTCGCCCTTTGGCCTAGAGCAGACGGTAACGGCTGGCATCATCTCGACGAAGCAGCGACAGACGCGCGGCGCATCGAGTTTTCAGCGTTTCCTGCAAACGGATGCGGCGATCAATCGCGGCAACTCCGGCGGCCCGCTCGTCAACATGCACGGCGAAGTGATCGGCATCAATTCGCAGATCGCCACCACGACCGGCGATTACAACGGCATCGGTTTTGCCCTGCCCGCCAACGAAGCCGCTTTCGTCTATCGCCAGATCACGGCGAACGGCAAGGTGAGGCGCGGTTATCTCGGCATCAACCTCGCGCCCGTCAAAGCCGAATACGCGCGCGTCTATGGATTACCGGAGGCGAAAGGCGCGGTCGTCACGGACTTCCCCGACGCTCAGACGCCGGCGGAAAAAGCCGGTATTCAACGCAACGACGTGATCGTGGAATTCAACGGGCAGTCAATCACCAGTCCTGATGATTTAATCGGCAAAGTCGCCGCCACGCCCATCGGTCAAACCGTGCAACTCACTTATCTGCGCGATACAGCTAACAATAAATTTGACCGCCTCACGGCCAGCGTCGTCATTGGCGAACGTCCCGCGCGGCAGGCGCTAGCCTCAACGAACATGAAGCAGAACGCGCCCGATCTCCCGACGACGAAGCCTTCGGGTGCGCAATCCGCACGGCCTCGTCTCGGCTTGACTCTGAATGAACTGACGCCACAGATCGCGGCCGAAAGAAAACTGACGGGCGTGCGCGGTTTACTCGTCAAGGATGTTGATCCCGGCAGCCTCGCCGATGATGCGGGCATCGAACCCGGTCGTGTAATTCAGCGTTTCAACCGCACGCCCGTCGCCACGCTCGCCGATTTCGAGCGCGTCATCAGTAGCCTTAAACCCGGCGATGCGATTGTAATGAGCATTGCGGAATATGACGGTCAAAAGATCGTCCAAACCATCGTGCAGTTTACTTATCAGTAGAAAGTAAGCGGTAAGCAGTAAAAAGATTTGTTTTTAACTGCTTACCGCTTACTGCTCACTAACTTCTATGTCCCAAGCCCGAAAAGCACTTAATAAGAACGCCAAACGCGGCGCTAATGGTAATAATGGCGGCGCGACGCGAAGCTCTCAGGCACGCGCGAGCGTGAAAACTTATCGCAACTACATCGGCGGCGAATGGGTGGCGAGCGCCGGGCAAGAAACTTTTGAGAACAAGAATCCGGCGAATACGCGCGACATCGTCGGCCGGTTTCCGCTTTCGACGGAAGAAGATGTTGCGCGCGCGGTTGACGCGGCCGCTGAGGCGTCCCGTGGTTGGCGTTTGACGCCCGCGCCGCGCCGCGCCGAAATTCTTTTCCGGCTTGGCGAAATCTTGATCCGCCGCAAAGAACAGTATGCTCAAGAGATGACGCGCGAGATGGGCAAGGTCTTAAAGGAGACGGGCGGCGACGTGCAGGAGGCAATTGATTGTACTTATTTCACGGCCGGTGAAGGGAGACGTCTGCACGGCTACACTAGCCCTGCGGAGATGCCGGATAAGTTTGCGATGTGCGTGCGCCAGCCCGTCGGTTTATGTGGCCTCATCGCGCCTTGGAATTTTCCAATGGCGATTCCAAGTTGGAAATTGATCCCGGCGCTCGTCTGCGGAAACACTGTGGTGCTTAAACCGGCGGAAGACACTCCGCTTTCGTCGCTCAATCTCGTCGAAGCGTGCGAAGAGGCGGGCGTACCTAAAGGAGTCGTTAATCTCGTTACCGGCTTCGGCGAAGCGGGCGCGGCGATCACGAATCACAAAGACGTGCGGTTAATTTCCTTCACGGGTTCAACTGAAACAGGGCGCATCGTTGCTTCGGCGTGCGCCGACCGCAACGCGATCTGCTCGCTTGAGATGGGCGGCAAAAACGTGATTATCGTGCACGAAGACGCCGAAGTTGATTTGGCTGTTGAGGGCGCGGTGTGGGGCGCGTTTGGCACTTCCGGTCAACGCTGCACCGCCTCGTCACGCCTCGTCGTGCATAAGAAAGTTTATAAACAGTTTACGAAGAAGTTGGTTGAACGGGCACGGGAGTTGCGCATCGGCGACGGAAGCGATCCACAGACGGAGATGGGGCCGGTGATTAACGCCGATGCGGTTCATAAGATCATGGGCTACATTGAAGTTGGTCAGCGCGAAGATCACGCGAAACTCCAGTGCGGCGGCAATCGTTTAACGACGGGCGAATACGCGCACGGCTACTTCATCGAGCCGACCGTCTTTACCGATGTTGCGCCCGACATGCGCATCGCGCAGGAAGAAATTTTTGGCCCCGTCACGGCCGTCATCCCGTTTGACACTTTGGATGAAGCGATTGAGATCGCAAATGGCGTGCGCTACGGACTTTCGGCTTCCGTCTATACGAAAGATGTCAACCTTGCTTTTCATGCGATGAACGAGTTGTACACCGGCATCGTCTATATCAATTCACCGACCATCGGCGCGGAAGTTCATCTGCCGTTCGGTGGAACGAAAGCGACCGGAAACGGGCACCGCGAAGCGGGCACGCAAGTCTTAGATATTTTCAGCGAGTGGAAATCGGTTTACGTTGACTACAGCAGCAAGCTGCAACGCGCGCAGATCGATTCGGTAGAGCCGCAGTAGTGTGCGCGGTAAAAGCAACAGGCGGAGCAAACGACAAGTCGTTGCTTTCGGGCGAGACTCGCAGATATTTTTTGTCGGAATCAGTTGTTCGATAAATTTCGAGGAGCACAGTTCAAATGAACTGGAAGCGGATCGTAGTGTTTGTCGCACTGCGTTTGATCCCCATTACATTAATCACTGTCGCCGTGCGTGTTTACTTCAAGCAGGAGGGGAGGCAGGGCGCTCCGGTGTGGCTTATACCTGCTTCGCTCATCGTCAACATCGTTGTGTCAATTGGTGTGTTTGCGCTTCTGGCGTACCTGCAGCGCGAACGGACATTTGCTCACGTCGCCCTCGTCATCCTTTTGTCATGGCTGCTCGAATACCCGCTCAACGTGATGTACGCGAGAATGGTGCCGTTGGTGTGGGCTATCGGATTGTTGTTCGTGATGATCTATGCCGCAATTGGAGCAGGACTCGGCATTGTGCTGCGGCGCAATGATTCGTTTGAAGAGGCGAACCCGGATTTTCCGCCATCAATTTAAAAAACTTTTGCGCCCGGAATGGGAGCTTTTAGAGTTTGCGTAAGAAACAAATTAGATTCAGGCGATTGGAGCGAAAAGAAAAGTGATCGTTGGACTTCCGAAAGAGATCAAAGATAACGAGTACCGCGTTGGCCTCGTGCCCGCAGGCGTGCGTGCGCTGACGGATGCGGGACACAAAACGGTTGTTGAGCGCGGCGCGGGCGAAGGCTCAGGCTTCCCTGATGAGCTTTACGAGCGCGCGGGCGGGCAACTTCTCGATAGTGCCGATGATGTGTGGGCGCAAGCCGAGATGATCGTTAAAGTAAAAGAACCGATTAAGCCCGAATACAATCGGATGCGTGAAGGTCAGTTGCTATTCACTTACCTGCACCTTGCGCCCGACCGCGAACTCACCGCAGCTCTACTTGAGCGCAAAGTTTCCGGCGTCGCTTATGAGACGATCACGGACAGACGCGGCACGCTTCCCCTTCTCACGCCGATGTCGGAGGTGGCGGGGCGCATGGCGGTGCAGGTCGGCGCGCAATACTTGGAGCGGATGGGCGGCGGGCGCGGTGTGCTCTTGGGCGGCGTGCCGGGCGTGCCTGCGGCGCGCGTGGTGATCTTGGGCGGCGGCGTGGTCGGCACGAACGCGGCGAAGATCGCCGTCGGCATGGGCGCGCAAGTCACTATCGTTGATAGCAACCTCGACCGTCTGCGCGAACTCGACGACATATTTCTGTCGAGCATCACCACGCTTGCTTCTTCTCACTACGCGATCCACGAAGCGGTGAGCCACGCGGACTTGATTATCGGCGCGGTTTTAATTCCCGGCGCGGCCGCCCCGAAGCTCGTCACGCGCTCAATGCTTAAGGATGTGCCGAACGGCGCGGTGATCGTTGACGTGTCGGTTGATCAAGGCGGTTGCATTGAGACGACGCACGCGACGACGCACAGCGATCCGACTTATTACGTCGAAGGTGTGCTGCACTATGGCGTCGCCAACATGCCCGGTGCGGTTCCGCGCACTTCCACTTTCGCGCTTACAAATGCGACCTTGCCGTATGTTTTGAAATTAGCGCGTAAAGGTTTTCTCGATGCGATTACAGGCGATGATGGCCTGAAAGCGGGTGTCAACACTTACGCCGGAAAATTAACTTATGAAGCGGTAGCGACCGCGCAAGAATTGGATTACACGCCACTCAGTTCGATGATCGGCAGCACGACCGGAACATTTCCGGCGACGACAACAGCGAGCGGTGTATCGCTCTAGGCTTCACTTTGTGAGGCAGTCCAAAGGTAAAGAGGCAAAAGTTAAGATGAAAGATACGCTCTTTCTTATTCTTGACTTTTGCCTCTTAACTTTTGCCTTCAATTTTTACGCGGCTTGCGCGAGCAGTCGCGTGAGGCAGCCCGTCAGTTCTTCGGGGCGTATAGGTTTTGTTAGAAAAATGTCGGCGAAATCTTTGCCTTCCTGAGAGGCAGCCGAAGCCTCGATGCCGGTTAGCAGAATAAGCGGCAAGCCAGCAAGTTTGGGATGTCGCCGCAGGAATCGGCACAGTTCATAACCGTTTAAATGCGGCATGATCGCATCGGTGATAACGGCATCAAGGCGCAGCGAGAGCGCCGCCTTCATCGCCTCCAAACCATCTCCTGCCGTAACGACTTTATAACCGGCGCGTTGCAAAATAACTTCCAGATAGCGGCGGATCGCGCGGTCGTCTTCAACAAGCAGCACTGTGCCGCGCGCGGAAGTTGCCTCCATTGCGATCATCATCGGTTCGATTGTTGCTTCGCAAGTGCTCATCAATTGATCCTGCTTTCGCGTTTCTCCAATAGAATGTAAAACGCCAACAACGCATGAGTGCAACCGGCGTGCCTGATTCATTAGATTTGGCCGCAGTGCGCGGCAAGTTAGTTTCAATGTTCGGCTAAGTCGTGTAATTGAAAAGGATTATGGGAAAAGATTGGAAAGTTTAACGATAGTCAAAAGCTTAAGTCCGCGTGGCGCGCTCTTCGATATGGCATGATCTCTGTTATTTTGACCACCTCGAATCAATCAGGATGATTTGTTCTCCGTCTTACAGGTAAAGCACGACAGGCGTCTATCACCAACCGTTATTCAGA
>JACDAW010000424.1 GCA_013695245.1 Pyrinomonadaceae bacterium
CTTGAAGGCTGAAATTGATCGTGGAAGGATTGGCGTAACGCATTTGAAACGTCAGTTGGTGGCGCGCGACCTGCGGGATGAGCAAATTTTCAAGGACGATGTTGGCGGGGAATTTGAGAACGCGCGCGTCAGCGAAAAGATAGCTGCCGGAGATCGCCCAGTTCGGGTGAAACCTGAAATCGGCTTCCGCCTCGAATCCGCGCGAGCGCGTTGCGCCTAAGTTTTGTCGTTGCCTTGTGATCAAAGTCGGCGTCACGCGAAGCGTTACGTTAGCGATTGGATCATCAATCTTCGTCCAGAAGAGAGACGTGTGCGCGGCGAGGCGGCGATTAAATAAACTAAAACTCGCGCCCGCTTCAGCGTTGGTGGCGCGTTCGGCGCGTAAGTTTTCGTTGGCGAGCGTCAACGCATCGCCAACGCGAAATGAGCGATACAATTCGTTGAGCGTTGGATGACGAAAGGAGCGCGAGACGACGGATGAAAGCGAAATGTCATTCGTCAGTTTGTAAACTACGCCTAGGCGTGGGCTGAAAGCCGTCTCCGAGCGATCCGCAAAGCTTGTGATTATTGTTGTTGGCGAGTTCAATTGAACCAAAGAGCGATTCGTTTGTTCGCCTCTGTAGTTGCGCTCATTGTCAAAGCGCGCGGCAAACGTAAGATTCAAACGAGAAGTAATTTGAGCGATGTCTTCAACGAAGATTCCGACGGTGCGCTCACGCCCGCCCGATGAAACGAAAGAGTTAGGACGATTCGCTACGAAAATTTGTTCGTCGCTTCGCCCGCGAACTTCGCGCGCATCCAGCCCCGCGATGATCGTGTTTCGACTTCCGGTGTTGCGCGTCCACTGCGCGCTTGCGCCGAAGATTTGCGCGGGGACGGCTTGCGCGCGCGTGAGGCTTTCGCTGTTTCGGTCGGCGGCGACGGCCGAAAAAGTTTGATTGTAGTTTTGCGTGCCGTCGTAGAATCGAGCGGCGAAACTTCCCTGCTGCGGCGCGTTCCAATCAAGCCCTGCGCTCAGTTGTCGAATGATAGTGCTGTTGATTTGAAACGGCGTGCCGTTTCGACGATCTTCAGTGTAGTAAGCTCCGCGCGTGAAGAAGCGCGCATTTTCGCCCAGCGTTCGTTCGAGAGTTAAATCAAGCGTCTGATGTTGCGATCCGGCGGGCGTATCAATTGCTCCGCGTTCGCCCTTCGCTACAACGATGTAACCGTCGGTGTGAAATCCTTCGGCGGCAACGCTCGCGCCCCACTTGCCCGCGCGTCCGCTCGCAAAAAGCGTTGCTTGCGGCGTCTGCTCGTTGCCATACGAAGCCTCAAACGAAAGCGCGGAATCTTCCGCGCGGCGCGTTAGAACTTGCACCACGCCGCCAATCGCCGCGCTTCCGTAAAGGCTCGACGCCGCGCCGCGCAACACTTCGATTCGCCCGATTGATTCGCGCGGCACGCGCCCCCAATAAACCCAGCCGCCGAACGGATCATTTAAAGGAATCCCGTCCAGAAGCACCAGCGCGCGGCTCGCCCCGCTTGCGCCTGTGCCGCGTAAAGAAACGCCCTGCGCCGTCGGGTTCGCCGTGCGGCTCCCCGCGCGCCGGAAGAGCGTAAAGCCCGGCACTTGCCGAAGCGCGTCATCAACGCTCACGGCGGCGGTTCTGCTTAAATCGTCGGATGAAACCACACGCACGCTTGCCGCCGTTTCGCTTAACAACTTTTCGATGCGGCTTGCCGTGATCGTCACTGCTTCTGCAAGCGGCGCGGGCGCAAGTATAATTTCAATCGCTGACGCGCCTTGATCGTAAACTTTGATTTGCTGCGCGTAAATTTGGAATCCAGCGGCGCGCACGACGAGCGAGAGATTGCCGTTTGCGAAAGTATTAAACGAGAAGTTTCCGTCATCGGCGGTAAAAGTTTTTGAGACAACTCGCGTGCTGTTGTCGCTGAGCGTTACTTCCGCCCGTGCCACCGGATCGCGATTCGCATCGAGAACTCTTCCGCTAACTACTCTGTGAGCCGCGCCCGATTCTTGCGCGCGCGTCTGTTGCGGCATCGCCGCCAGCAAACAAATGCAAATCATCAACCACACACAAATCTGCGAGGCGCGCACGGGTATCATTCATTTTAAAAGCAGACTAAAAGCACGAAAGATTTTAACGAGCAATCTACTTGCGCCCCGTGTAGGTCACGCGCCAGATTTTGTTCGTGCCGTCGTCGGTAATTAACATCGAGCCGTCCGCGAGCATCGCTAAGCCGACGGGACGCCCCCACACTTCCTCACGGTCTTCACCGAGCATCCAGCCCGTCAGAAAATCATCATAACCGCCGACAGGTTTACCCTCTCGAAACTTGATGCGAATAATTTTGTAGCCCGTGCGCTTTGAACGATTCCACGAACCATGCAGCGCGACAAAGGCATCGCCGCGATATTCTGCGGGAAACATGTTGCCCGTATAGAAGGCGAGTCCGAGCACGGCCGAGTGCGCTTGGATTAAAACATCCGGCACAATCGCCCTTTGCACGAGTTCAGATCGTTCTCCGCGCCGACGCGGATCAATATTTTGCCCGACGTAGGAAAAAGGCCAGCCATAAAAGCCGCCGTCTCTGATCTCTGTCACGAAGTCCGGCACGAGATCATCGCCAAGGCGGTCGCGCTCCTGCACGGCCGACCACAAGCGTTTCGTCGTCGGGTTAAATGCCAAACCGATTGGGTTGCGCGTGCCCAAAGCGAAAGTGCGACGATTTGTGCCATCCGGGTTCATCTCTAAGATTGAGGCGCGCGGTTCGGGTTCAGCGTCAACGTTTGATTGCGATCCGATGGTGACATACAGCTTCGTGCCCTGCGGGTTAAATTCGAGATTGCGCGTCCAATGTTCGCGGTAGCCTCTGCCGGGAAGGTCTGCGATCTGCTCGGGTTGACCGACAGCTTGCGTCTGTCCCGGTTGATAACGAAAGCGCACAACCGCATCCGTGTTCCCAACGTAAAAGTAATCTCGCCAGAACGCCATCCCGAACGGTTGTTTTAATCCCGAAGCGAAAGTGAAACGCTCTTCCGCTACGCCATCTCTGTTCTTATCGCGCAGGATAATGATCTGACCCGCTTCCGAGTCGGCGACAAACACATCGCCGTTCGGCGCAACCGTCACCCAGCGCAGACGTTTGAAGCCGCCTTCGGCAAACGTCTCCGCTTTAAATCCGGCGGGCATGTTAAGCCTCGCTCCTTCGGGACGCGCGACAACCTGCGGAGGGTTTACCGCGTCCTCCGTCGCATTCGGCGCGGGCAAACTCGCCGGAGTTATTTCATAATGCGCAAGCGGCGCAATCGTGTTCGACGCGGAAGAAGACGGCGACGTTCTTTGTTGCGATGGAGACGCTTGAGCGGCGGAAGAGGGTTGCGGCGAGGCATTGCGCGACGACTGCGCGCACGCCAACGACAACATTAAGTGAAGCGTGGCGAAGCAAAGCGCCGATGTGCGCGCTCCTCTCTTTGCTAAAGGGCGAATTGGGTTTCGTTTGTCTTTCATAATTACTTGAATCACCATTCGAGTTAGCTGTTAGCGATCAGATTAACTTTCGTCCGGCTCTATAGTTACGTTGCAAAGCGTGTGGGCGATTTAATGGCGTTTTGTAAGCCGCTTTTTATCGTTTGAGAATAAGCTTACTATGACACAAAGTTTAATCGGAAACATTCTTTTCGTCTTACGCGCTTCTAGCCCTGCACTTAGAATACCTGCTAAGATGCTCTGTTTTATCAAACCTTTACACTCATCCGTCCATTTAAACACATGAAACTTCGCCTGCTCTATCACGGTCATTGCTTCGACGGCGTCGCTTCGGCCGCTTTCTTCACACGTTTCTATCAAACTCGCATTCGCCCCAACGCGGAAGTAAACTACACTGGCTTGCTGCATCGCCCCGGTGCGCTCTTCGACGAAGAGATGTTTGACGCGGACGAAAACGCTATCGTTGATTTCAAATACTCTCCGTCGGAACGTTTGACGTGGTGGTTCGATCATCATCAATCAGCGTTTCTCTCGGCAGAAGACGAAGCGCATTTCCGTAGCTACACGGGCGATAAAAAATACCTCGACACCACGCGCAAATCCTGCACGGAACTGATCGCCGACATAGCGCGCACGCGCTTCAACTTTGAGGACGAAACTCTTGCCCCGCTCGTCCATTGGGCGCACATCATTGACGGCGCGCTTTATAATTCGGCCGCCGAGGCAGTCGAACTTGCTCAGCCCGCCCTCCAGTTGATGCAAGTGATCGAAAGCGTCCTTGATGATTCATTCGTTGAAAAAATCATCCATTTGCTTACCACCAACACGCTCGACGCGGTGGCGACCAACCACGAAGTTCAGGAACGATTGCAACCGATCCTCGCCGAACACCGCCGCACGCTCGACCTAATCCGGCGCGAAAGTCGCTACGCGCGCGGCGTCGTTTTCTTCGATCTGATCAGCGAGAAAATCGAAGGCTTCAACAAATTCATTCCCTACTACCTGCACCCGGAAACCACTTACTCGGTCGCCCTCACGCGCGGCGCGATGCGCACGAAAATCTCAGTGGGCTCAAACCCTTTCAGCTTGCGACCACGCACACATAATATCGCCACGATCTGCGAACGCTACGGCGGCGGCGGACACGCGGTCGTCGGCGCTGTTTCATTCGGCACGGATGAAATCGAGAAAGCGCGCGCGGCCGCTGCCGAAATCGTCGCGGAATTATCGGCAGGCATTGTTTAGCACTCTGCTTTTATCTGTGTTGATTACTCTGTCATCGTGCTTGGACTTGTCGCCCTCGGCGCGCACATCAATCGTAATAGCTTTCGCATCCTGAAAGCCTTTGAGTTGCTGAACAGCAGCTTTGACGATGAGAGACGATGACACAGAGATGTGCCGCTCCGCGCTGTTCTACGGCGTAGGTAAATTAGCCTCGCCGTTAGTCAGAATGAAATTCTGGAGGAACTTTTATGCAATGGCTATTTCTCGTCGCCGCAATTCTCGGAACGATTCTTCCGCTCTACTATTTCATTCCCTTCGTGGGGAATCACGGGCTTGATGTGCCGTTATTTTTCAGGCAGCTATTCGAGAATCAGATTTCCTCATTCTTCGGGATGGATGTCTTCGTATCGTCGCTGGCGCTTTGGCTCTTCGTTTTTTCCGAAGGAAGGCGGCTCGGCATGAAGAATTTGTGGTTCTTCATTCTATGTAATTTGCTGGTCGGCGTATCTTTGGGTTTACCGTTGTTCCTTTACTTTCGGGAGCGCAAAATCAAAGGACGTAATTACTCATAGAACGCCTTTGTTTATGCCAACGTCAAGTCAGCGCGTCTTTAAGCTTCGCGGCGTGGCGGCGGCTCATCACGAACGGCTCTTTGATGGCTCGCAAATGTACTTGATACGAATAGTTGAACCACTTTTTGATCTGCTCCACATACTCGATGATGATCGCCATACTCTAAACGGTGATGCCGCGAGGTGTTACGCTTTCGGTAGATAACCGAGTTCGGCGAGGATCGCTTTCGTTAGCTCAATGCGCCGCTCGCGGATCGCCGCGTAATTCGCTCCGTCAATATTAAGCGCGAAGAAAACAGCATTACCGTCTCGTTCTAAATAGCCGACAAACCAGCCAATGATTTTTCCTTCGCCCGCTCCGCTCTTCGATCCGCCGCCTGTCTTTCCGCTTAATCTGTAAGTCGAGGTTTGCTCTAAGACAAGAATCTCTTTGACGATGTCGGTTGAACGACGCGCAACGGGCAGGCGATTTAAGTAAAATTTTTTCAAGAATTCAACTTGCTCGTCGGCTGAGATTCGCAAAGTATTGTTTAGCCAAAAGCCGTCAACGGGGCCGGACGTATTTTGATTGCCGTAATCTAAGCGGCGGACAAATTCACTCATCCGCCGTTGGCCCACTCTTGTCGCAAGTTCGCGGTAATACCACACGACTGAGTATTTTATCGCCGAGCGAAGCGTCTGATCTCGCGCCCAATGATCGAACGGGAAACCCGTCCCCCACTCTTCAGATGGATACTTCCGTCGATCCCAATTGATCACAAAGTCTGCATCACGAATTACGCCCGTCTCCAATCCGATGAGCGAATTCGGAATCTTGAAAGTGGATTTCGGGCTGAAACGTTCGCGTGCGCGCGCTTCGTTGTAACGAACGTAGCGGTTCTGTTTCAGGTCGTAGAGCACAAACGCGCCGTCCGTATCTTTGAAGAATGCGCTTAAATCAGTGGCGCGCGTTGGACTATTGTTCGAGGTCGCTGCTTGTTTTGTCGTTTGCGGTGGGAGCGACGCGACACAGCTAACCGAGCATAATATCAATGCAATAAGCCACAATAGCATTTGATTCATCTGCGCTATTCACCTCTCTTCCGCGTTCGCTCAAGTTTATTTATCCTTCATCTTCATGCTGTGGCAGATTTAACACGTTCACATCAAGATAACAAATCTCGTTCAAGTTGAATGTCGCGCGTGCCGCGCCACGCGCCATCTTTGCCCTTATTCAAGCGAATGATTGGCTCAAAACCACCGCGTTTTGAGAGCCGCACACGCATCTCGTCTGTGATGCGCGGATCGCCTTCAAACCACAGTCCCTCGATCCAGAATTCGGGATAGCCCGCGCCCTGCACGGTCATGTGGATGTGCGCCGGATCGGGTCGGCCGGGATAGCCGCCGGGTTTGATCGTGCGAAATTCATAACGCCCGTTTGCGTCAGTTCGCATCCAACCGCGCAAGTAGCCGTGCCGCCACTGCGGAGTGTGATCGTTCGGCGTGCGCTTCGGGTAAATCCCGGCGGCGTTGGTGTGATAAGCATAAACTATAATTCCTTCGGCGGGCGTCCGGCCGTCTTCTTTGTAAACTGCTCCTGAGATAACGAGCGGCTCGCCTGCTTCGCCTGGTGGAGGGATCACGATCTTCGACGGAGGATTAACCGGAACGTCCGCCGCGCACCACTCGCAACTGCTTTGTGACTGAGCGAGGCTGACGGGCGTCGTTGCGCTGTGACACGCCGCGATGAATGACATTGCCGGAAGCGCGAGCGTGATAGTAGAAGTTGTTTTAACGAATTGACGGCGCGTGAGCTTTTGCGTTGATTTCATTTTCTGTCTCCATAAAGCTTCTATATTTTTATCGCATGATGCGAATTTAGTTTTGTGAACCTGCCATGCGCCAAACGTCGTTGCGGCAGATATATTTGATGCCGCCATTCGCTTCAATGGCTTGTTAGGCGCAACTTGTTAAGGGAAAACACAAATTTATATGATTTGTGTTTGCTTACACCTTTGTAATTTTACTGTTGCTGAGTAGATATTCTCTGCGAAGAAGCCAAACAATAACGGTTAAAGCGAAAACGCCTGTTGCTGCTGCGACGTCGGTTAGCGCGTGCGGAGCATTTCGTTTGGGTTCAATCGTTAGTGCAGTATTTCCGCTCGCGGGATTTTCACGGGCAGCAGGATTCGCGTTTTCTCCAACGGTTGCAAGAACGGTGATTCTGCCATCCGATGACAGCTTGCGAACACGCGGGGTATATGTACTTGGCGGTGTGAATCCAAATTCTAAGATGTAAAGGTTGCCGTCCTTCAAAGCGACGCCAGTCGGCGACCAAGGTTTCTCCGCACGCGCTACCGTCGAGACTGCGCCACTGGAAGTAACCTTCAGAACGCGCCGATTGCCATAGTCCGCGACAAAAGCATTTCCTTCAGCGTCAACCGCGATACCGAATAAGCGTGTAACCGGACTCTCCGGCATCGGAGTCTCCGCCGGATTCTCCACCGTGAGATTGCGAGCCAGCATCGTCATTCTGCCGTCCATCGTCACCTTACGAACGTTTGAATTATCCGTGAAATACAACGCGCCTTCGCTGCCGAATGCCATTCCGCCGATGCTGTAAGGAGAGCCTTGACGGTACTCACGAACGGCGTTACTGCTTCCGACCAACGCGGTAACATTGCCGTTCGGAGTTCTTTTCAAAACCAGTAGCTCGCGCTCAGGATAGTTAGTGACGTGGTACATATTCCCGTCGCGGTCTCTCCAAATGCTTGTCCCTTCGGGTGGATTGTCAGTAGAGGCTAGAAGGTATGAAAAGCCGCCTCCGGGTGTCATCTTCCAAATGGCACTGAAAAAGCGTTGTGTCGCCGGTTCATAAGAGTTGTCTGCGCCATAAAGGTTTCCGGCTTCGTCTATGTTCAGATCATGTGTGTGCCTGCCACTTACACCAGCCCTGAAGACGGTGAGTTTGCCTTGAGCATCAATCTTCCAAACAGTTTCAATATCACTGAAGTAGATTTGATTGTTACGGTCAATGACGATGCCCCATGCCGGATGCGCCGACACGCTTTCCGCTAAAAGCACGCATAGCGTGATGATAGCTGTAATTGTGATAACAAGGGCGCGTGTCATAAGTTTTTCTTTCGAGGACAGGTATTAAGCACACAATCCGTATTAGACCGCATCTTCATTCCACACCTGTTCTAACTTCTCTTTCCACAAACGAAGCATCTCTTTATCGAGATTAAGCACGCCCTCGCGTGTAATGTCTTCAGGCGGCGGAACCAGCACAGCGAGACGTTTGTAAACGCGAACGCGCTCGACATCACTGACGCGCGCAAGCAAGTGCCACAGTGTCAAAGCGTCACGCTTACGCGCTTCGTTAATCACTGTGTCGAGCGCGGCGCGGCGCGATGATTCGTTGTTGCCGAAGTCGAGTTCGATAAGCGCGTGGCGAAACTTGTCCTGCGCGTCGCTGAAGTAAGGCGTGCCGGGAGCTTTGCCCGGTTCACTCGCGCACATTGCGCCAGCCGGAACAAACGACTCGCGCCCCTGCGCTTCGAGCGCGACCCACCCGGCGGTGACATGCAGAAAACTTCTTCCGTGTTCGTCAACTTCTAAGGTGTAAGCGCAGCCGTAATCAACTGCGACGGCCGACGGCGTATCTACAAAAAAGAGACGCGGCGGCGCGGAAATCGAAGCTTGAATTTTTCCACGCACGAGCGCCAGACGGTGCTCGCTCTCATTGGTTTCGACGAGGCGCAGACGCGAATTAGGAGCAACCTCGACGCGCCCGATGTTTGCAACATCAATTCGCGCCCGCGATACGCCGTCCGTCTCCAACCATTCGCCCGTCGTCCAGCGTCCAGATTCTTCGATGTTGTTTGAAGCCACCTTCGGCGCGCCCGCCAGTCGCGCTACTGTCCATGACTGAAGGTGTCGC
>JACDAW010000434.1 GCA_013695245.1 Pyrinomonadaceae bacterium
GTGGTGTTAAAGTAATCGCTTGTGTTGCCGAGATACTGCACATTGACGGTGGCGACGGTAGCATCGCCGGGATTGCGCGGCGGCAAATTCTCTAAGACGATCATTCGGCTCGGCGCGCGCACAAGAAAGTGCGGTTCGGCCGTCAAGACGAGCGCGAAGGTTTGCAGCGGAGTCGTCACGTCGAGCTTTGAATTAATGATAAAGATGTTGCTGCGTTTAATTTCGCCGAGATTGTCAACGCGGCCTTCGGGCGAGATCGCCCAGAGCACATAGGTCGTGTAGGGGCCGCCGAGTTCGGTGGCGCGCGGAAGGTTGTCAATGCTTAATTCGATGCGCGTGCCGCGTCGCGCCGTGCGCCTTATTTTCGCCTCGCCACTTAAGCGCGGCAGCCGCGTGGTGCCGCGAAACTTAACCGCTACACTTTGGTCGAGCGGGTAAGTGATCGCCACCGTCTCCCTTTGCACATCGCCCTGCGCGAAAACAATCTGAGCTGCAAGGAGTAGCAACAAAGCGCCACACATAATTTGCCTGCGATAGGCTAAAGAGATGAAGGTAATCATAAGTTTGATCCTCAGAATGATAAGATTTTACTTGTGAAGCGAGAGCGCCTATCTTTATTGATGCGCGTATGAACGACAGTGTTGCCGTGCGGCAATCTACGTTAGCGGGCGAATTTAGCAAAGCTGCGCTTGCGCTCGATAGCGGCGTTTGTCCATTGACAATGAACAAGCCTCTCACGGCGCTTCGTTCATTTTGTAGCCGACTCCGCGCACGGTAAGCACGTAGCGCGGGTTTTTCGGATCAGCTTCGATCTTTTGCCGCAGACGATTGATGTGCGGGTCAATATTGCGTTGATAGCCTTCGTAGTCCGTGCTCCACAGATCGTCGAGCAGCGCATTGCGCGACCAAGCGCGTCCGGGTTCGCTTGCAAGTCGTTCGAGTATGCGAAACTCAAGCGGCGTCAATTCCACGCGCTCTTCGCTGACCGTTACTTCGTGGCGACGTTTATCAATCACGAGATCACCGATCACAAGATTTTGACTCGGATCGGAATCCGTTTCGTCCGTGCCGCTCACGCGCCGGATCAAAGCTTCAACGCGCGCCTCCAATTCGCGCGGGTGAAAAGGCTTCTCAAGGTAATCGTCGGCGCCCGTGCGGAAACCGGCCACTTTATCGTCAATACCACCGAGCGCGGTTAAGAAAAGGGCGGGAGTCTTTATCCCGCGCGCGCGCAAGCGGCGCAGCAATTCCAGCCCGTCCATGCCCGGCATCTGCACATCGAAGATAAAGCAGTTGAACTCGTCTGAGAGCGCGACGGGCAGCGCTTCCGCGCCGCTTTCATGTTCCTCGACTTCGTAATCAAGACGACGAAAATATTCGGCGAGCAAAAGCCGCATACTCTGATCATCGTCAACAATTAATAATCTTGCTTGCAGAACCATTTTCCTCTTTTTCGTCAAACACGCGCGCAGCGAGTTTGCACGAATCATCTGTTGCTTTATTAAGTGGAGAGATTATAACTCATTATAATTTACCTCGTATCCTAAAGCGACAACCGGGCTGCGCTAAAGGCAGGCGACCGCTAAAGCCTTGACGCGGAATGAACCGTGTAAGTATAGTTTCGTTTCATTTTGCGGGCGGAGCTTCCGCTTCCTGCCTTTGAAAGGTCGCACCACGAGGTCTTGTGCGGCAAGCCCGCAAAACTTTCATGCGATGCACGATCTCCGCCGATTACTTCTTTATCTCCGACCGCACTGGGGGAAATTCGTCTTTGCGACGCTGGCGATGCTCGCCGTCGGGCTTTTGCAAAGCGCGACGGGCGCGCTTATTCCGCCGATATTCGATCAAGCTTTTAAGTTAAGCGGCAACTCTCAGCAAACGACTTCGACGCTCTACGGGCTGCAACACCTCATTCCCGCTTCCGGCATCGCCGCATGGCGCGTGATCGCTGCTCTGCTGATCATTTTTACTGTTGGCAAAGGCATTGCCGAATACCTCTCGACGTATTTGATGGCGCGCATCGGACAGGAATCCGTGCTCACCCTGCGCGCCGATCTCTACGCGCATCTGCTCCGGCAATCAAACGATTTTTTCGAGCGTCACCGCACCAATTATCTCGTCTCACGCCTCGTCACCTCAGCCGCCGCGATTGAAACGGCCGTTACCGTTACGCTGCGCGATATGCTCCGCGAGAGTTTTACGTTGATCGCTTTCTTGAGCGCATCCGTCTATTACTCGTGGCGGCTTACCTTTGGCTCGCTCATTATCGCGCCGGTGATCGGATTTCTGACGGCGCGATTCGGAAAGTCGCTGCGCAATCTCGCGCGCGAATCAATGGAGGGCAGCCAACGTCTTGTTGACACAGCCCAGGAAGCGCTCGCCAATCAAACGATAGTTAAAGCTTACCGCGCTGAAGCGCGCGAGCGGAATCGTTTTCATCGTGTCGCGGAATCAATCGTCGGGGCAAATTTACGTTCGGCGAAGATCATGGGTATTTCGCCGCCAACGATTGAGATGATCGGCGTTATCGCCATCGTCGTGCTGCTCTTTTTCGGGCAGCGCGAAATAGAAGCGGGGCGTTTGACGGCCGCGCAATTCTTGGCCCTAATCTTTTTTCTGCTCTCAAGCTACGATCCGATGCGCAAACTTTCGCGCCTTCACAACAGCATGGAGCAGGCTCTCGCCGCCGCGCGCCACGTCTGGGAAGTGATGGACGAACGCTCCGAACTCGTCGAAAAGTTGAACGCAAAAACACTCGACAAACTTAAGCATGAAATCGAACTGCGCGATGTTTCCTTTGGCTACGGCAACAACAGCGACGCGCCCGTGCTGCGTAATGTCCAATTGCGCATTCCGGCGAACACAATGGTTGCGCTGGTCGGTGAATCGGGCGGCGGCAAATCAACGCTGACAAAGTTAATTCCACGCTTTCATGATCCGTCCTCCGGCACGGTGTTGTGGGATGAAACTGATTTGCGCGATGCGCGCCTTGACAGTCTGCGCCGTCACGTCGCGCTCGTCACACAGGAAGTTGTGCTCTTTAACGACACTGTTAGATACAACATCTCTTACGGCCGCCCCGATGCTTCCGCCAAAGACGTTGAACACGCGGCGCGCGTCGCCTTCGCACACGACTTCATTAGTGAGTTGCCCGCCGGTTACGACACGGTGGTCGGCGAGCGCGGCGTTTTCCTCTCCGGCGGCCAACGCCAGCGCTTGGCGATTGCGCGTGCCGTTTTAGCCGACGCGCCCGTGCTGATACTCGACGAAGCGACCTCTGCGCTCGACGCCGAATCGGAACGTCTCGTGCAGCAGGCGCTCGCTAACTTGACGCGCAATCGCACGACCGTCGTGATCGCGCACCGCCTGTCAACCGTCCGGCGCGCCGACTGCATCGTCGTCATCGAGCGCGGGCGCATCGTTGAGACGGGCACCCATGATGAGCTATTGCGCAAAGACGGAGTTTACCGCCGTCTTTATGAATTGCAGTTTGCCGACGAGGAGGCGGGAGAATTCGCGCGCTCGTTGACCACTTGATGATAAATAAGGGCGACGAAGCGTAAGAACATCTTTCTCATTTATGAAATCAATGACCGGATATGGTCGCGGCTCGGCGACCGGCGCAAATTTTAATGTCGCGGTTGATCTTAAAACCGTTAACAACCGTTTTCTCGACGTTCATCTACGAACCTCGACGGAGCTTTCGGGCATTGAGGCGAATATCAGGCGGCAGATCGGCGAAAGTCTTTCGCGCGGTCGCGTTGACGCATCGGTAACGCTTGATCGCACAAGTGAGATCGTTTACGAATTAAATCGCCCGATGATCGCCGGTTTCATCGAAGCCCTGCGCTCGATGCAACAGGAATTTCAACTCGCGGGCGAGCCTGACGTAAACGTGCTGGCACGGCTTCCGGGCGTGATGCACCCGGTACGCGACGGGATCAGCGATGAAATGACTCAAGGCATTGAGCGAGCGATTGCTAAAGCGCTTGAGGAATTGGAATCAATGCGCGGACGCGAAGGCGCAACGCTCGCCTCCGAGATGCGCGGGCATCTCGATGAGATCGAGAGTCTGCTGCCGATCATCGAGTTGGCCGCCGGAAATCAATTAGAGAATTACCGCGCGCGTCTGCAAAAAAGAATCGCTGATCTGCTCGCGCGCGACTCGCTGGAGTTCGTCGAACTAGATCAAAACAGATTGGCGCAGGAAGTAGCATATC
>JACDAW010000477.1 GCA_013695245.1 Pyrinomonadaceae bacterium
GCTCAACTCGAACGGCGCAGACTCTTCTGCAACACGGCGCGCAGCGTATGTGAGATTCTCAATTCGCGCGGCAGGCGTTTCGCCCAAAAACTTCAAAGTGATGTGCAACTTCTCTGTGCGTTCCCAACGCGCGCTGCGACCTGATTCGGCTCTTTGCAGATGAGCGATGTGAGCCGCAACATATTCACGCGCCTCTGCGGGCAGTTCGACGGCGAAGAAAAGGCGCAAAGGCTTATTGAAACTTTCATCGTTTATCATCGCAACCGTGCGGGCGGCCGTAGGTGATCGTTAAACACTAGGCTAAACGCCGCAACTTTATCTTGACTTGTAACCTCTCTCTACCACGTATGATGCTCATGTCGTACTCACGACCTTCTTGCTTAAACATTTGATATATGTGGTTCAACGTGAGCGACGAAGCCGGTTGTCCGCCGATTGCCGCAATTTCATCTCCCTCACGCAAGCCCGCTTCGCTCGCCGGAGAATTTTCAATGATGCGATGCGCCTTTAAAGTTTTGAAGTTCTTGCCCTCAACTCTTAAACTGATGCCGCTCATAATTATGTTCGTAAGGTTCGGTAAAGTGCGCGTTGGGTTCTAGGATGAGCTGGCGATGCGCCGGATCGAAGATGACCTTGAACCGACGCAACAATTCGCCGCCGATGATGCCGTCGAACTCAGAACTTGCCAAGGCTCCGCGCGCGTCTTGAGAAAACGAAAGGGTCGGTTGACGGATTACCAAGTCGCCCAATTGCAGTTCCGCCGCGCGAGCGAGAATCTGTTTAGTTTCGCCGCCAAGACCCGGAAACGAGCGATCCAATACTCTTCGCCCGTTAAGCGTCAGTAAATTGTGCCTTTCAACGAAAGGTCTGTTCAGTATGATTGTGGTCATGGGTGCTCCGGTATCAATCAGAAACTTGCCTTCAATCCTATCGCGTCCCGGCATCGTGATTCTGGCGGGCACAAAGAAGTGTTCCCCCTCTACGGTGAGTGGCAGAAACACTCCAGAACCGGAATACTGATAGTCTTGCGATTCGTAGAGATTTACCACGTGCGCCGCATAATCAATTTCAACAACGTAGCGGCTAAAGAGTCCGTAGCCGAAAAGGCCGTCGAGAGTTCGTCCGGCGAATGGCTCAAGAAAATTTAAAGAAATAACCGCAACAGTTCGAGACGGAAACTCAACGCCGGGTAAGGTGATACGAACATTATTCGCAAAGGCAACTTCAACACCATTTTCTCCCGCTCCGGTAAATGTATCTCTGCTGTGAAGCTCAAGCCCCAAAGCTCTTGCCCGCCGCGTGTCGAGAATAAAGCCGGAGCCTCCACCGCTATCTAAGACGAAGCTGAGCGGTTCAGAATTATTAACGCGCGTTTGCAACAAGATGCCGCCGTGTAGAAATATCTCGGCGGGAAGACTGGCCACCCGGCTGCTCGACGCAGAAACGCGCGTCGGCGTTACGCCATTACTCTCTGACCTCTGCGCTTTCGCACAGGAAGTGAAGAGCAAACAGCCACAAATCGCTAGCCGCGCAATCCACTGAACAACAAACCTCATCTCCGCATCTCCCGATACATTCATATTATGAGAAAAAAGCAATGACGCGCTTTTATACTGCTTGGTATCTCTATGTGCTCACTCATTTTGGAACTGGAGCGAGCATAATCATATCCTTAATCGCGCGACTGATCGCTGTGTTAGTAAAAGGAAACGGTCGCGGCGTCGTGTTGCGCCAATCGTCGAGTTGATCTTTCCAGTGCGGGCTTGCCGGGTCACCTGATTCGCCGAGCGGGATGCCTTGCTGTGTGTTGTCCCAGTTGCTCGTGTCGGCGATGAAGCGCATTGAAACAAAGCCGCCGACGTTGATCGTTCCGGCCGAGCCGTTCGTAAAGCGCGGGAGCGGCGGGATGACGAAGGCTGAGCCGATGAGTGGAACGGAAGCTAACGGGTGTTGGAAGCGGATTTGCCCGGTGCGTCCCCACGTCCATTGTGTTTCGTCCGCGCCGAGTTGTTTGGTGAGATTCGCGCGGGCGTCTTTGTAGCATTGAAGCAGCAAGGCTTCATAGGAATCAAACTCTTTCGGCAGCCAGTCGCGCGGTCGCGTTTGGATCAGTTGATCAATAAACGTGCTGACGGCAGGCACGGTGAGTTGTCGCGCGCGCTCTTCGCCAACTATGCTACCAAGAATGCGACGACGAAAGGCCGCGCGCATTTCAACGGCGAGGGGCAGCACGCGCGATTCAGCGTTGACGATTCCGTTCCAATTATCAAAGTCTGCGATCATCTTTTGCCATTCGGATGAATTGGCGGCGAGCGGTCGCGCGAGTTTAACTACTTCGCGTGTAAAGATCGTGTCGGGCGCCGAGTAAGTGTCGGCTTGGATGCGGCGGAAGTCGTCAATCGTGAGTTTGTCTTTCGCGGTGAGCAGATCGTAGATGCGACGCGCGCGGTAAGGGGCAGCCCAGAGATGTGTTAGATGATAAGGGTAATCACGTCCGACGACGCGGTTGTTCGCCGTAACGATCACGCCGGACGCCGGATCATAAACATGCGGGAGTTTTTCAAACGGAATGTAGCTTGTCCACTCGCCCGCGTCAGTCGCGCCATCGTAAGGCAGCGAGCCGTCGCCTGTTCGTCTGATGGGCACGCGACCCGCGCCGTAGTAGCCGATGTGTCCGTCAACGTCCGCGTAGATGAAGTTTTGCGTCGGGCCGGTAAACGAGCGGAGGGCGGATTGAAAGTCATTCCAGTTGCGCGCACGGTTGAGCGCATAAAAAGTTTCAAGTTCAATCGCTTGGCGGTCGAGCGCTGTCCACCGCAAGGCGTAGCGCGCCCCGTCCTTCTCGAAGATGATGGGGCCATGGCGCGTTACGGTTACTTCAAACGGAACGATTTCAGTTGAAGCATCAGCGATGCCTTTACGAACTTTGATTTCTTCGCGGCGCACTTCCGCTTCGCGCAAACCCGTTGGCGTCATGTAAAGGCGCGGATTCTTCGCGTCGAATCTTTCGAGATAAACATCCTGCACGTCAGGGCCGAGATTCGTCAGTCCCCACGCGATGCGCTCGTTGTGACCGATAACGATGCCGGGCGCGCCCGGAAGCGACACGCCCGCGACGCGCACGCCCGGCGCGGCCAAGTGCGCCATATACCACAAGGAAGGTACGGAGATTTGCAAATGCGGATCGTTAGCGAGCAACGGCTTGCCCGTTGCGGTGCGACGACCGGCGACTACCCAGTTGTTACTTGCAGCCGCATCTTCGGCGTAGAGTCCTGCTGCTTCAAGCGTGCGCCGCGTCGTTTGGTGGGCGCGCGAAACGGCTTGCAGCAATTCAGCGCGCTCCGTTTCACTCAACTCATTCGAGCGACGCTTATCAGGAGTAGAAGTCGAACTTCTTCCGCGCAGTTTGTTATCGCTTCCGACAACGATCACGTCGAGCGGCGAAGTCTCCGGCACAATCAGGTCAAGTCGCTCTTTCGGAACATCAGCGAAGGCGAGGCGCGCGATGTCGGCATCCCACGTCGTTGAGAGCGATTCAGCGAGCAGCTTACTGAGGATAACTGAATC
>JACDAW010000524.1 GCA_013695245.1 Pyrinomonadaceae bacterium
GGCGATAGTTCCCCGCGCAAGTATGAAGGAATAAGTGATTGAAAATCCGCGCAGCCGCCGATGTGTTCGAAGGCTGGAACGGTCGCCACAGTTTCGACCTGCGCATTGTTCACCGCTTGTTCCGAGATGCGCGCCCAGATGCGCGAAGCCGCATCGTCTATTACTGACGAATCAATTTGCTCGTTGCGAATATCACCGACAACTTTGTCTAAGATAGCGTTAAGCTCTTTCGTATTACGCTTCATGATGTTTCTCCAAGTATTGACTGATCTCCCGGCGTAGGCGCGTGCGCGCGCGATGAAGTGTGACGGCGATGACCATCTGTGAAGTGCCGAGAAGTTCGGCGATTTGATTATTATCGTAACCTTCGATATAGCGCAGCGCGAAAACAATCGCGGCGCGCTCGCCGAGCTTCGCAATCGCCTGCCGGATGAGCACGCGCAATTCGCGGCCGTCTTGCTCTTGCTCAGGACTTAAACCTGAAATTTTCAGCTCATGCGTTGCTTCAATCGAGTCGAAAGGGATCAATTGAGCGCGCGTGCGACGGCGCATCAGGTCAAGCGCGGCGTTGACGGCGGCGCGGCGCAGGTAGCTCGCCGGACTGGGCGCAAAATCGCGTTGCTCTTTGTTTGAAGCTAGACGCAGAAAGATTGTCTGGAGGACATCTTCGGCATCCGTCATGCTGCCCGTGATGCGGTATGCGGTGCGAAGAATTTGCTCATGGTGTTCGCGGAAAAGAGTCTCAAGATCGCTGACTCCCATCGCGCCGGTAATCGCCGGTGTCGCGTTGAGCCGCGTCGTTATCGCTGCCATCGGTTGCACATCATTCTCCTTCACAGCCGTATTACACATAAAACGCGCGCCAGAGTAAATTATTAACAATCTAAAAAATTATTTTTTCAATCTCTCTTTGAGAAAGTTTGATTGATAGTGACGATGATGAATAAATTATCGAGTGATCATGCCGAAATAAGGGCGATCTTCCGCATTGTTCGCACCCCACCGTTTAAAAGTGAAAAATATATGAACGTTAAAATAAAACGAACTATTAATCGCTCGCTTCCGGTGATTATTCTTTTGTCTTTGTTCGCAGTGGCATCAGGCGGAGCGCGCCGCGCGGATGCGCGACGCGAGAAGCGGATAGATCGTTAATAACGCAGTTGTGCTCATCGAAAACGGGCGGGGAGTTTGCAGTGCCGCCCGTTCCGATTCATATTACGAAAGAGCTGATTAGTGCCCCACGGCAGTTCGTTGGAAAAATGCTTTACCTTCCGCATCCTCCCATGAAATATCCAGTACGTAAGGTCTAACTTTACCCGTGACTACTTTAAGGCGTTCCAACTGGTCGTGATTTGGGGATGCTGGTTTTCCGTCGATCCAAGTTCTGTGTAGCAGGATGACCTTCTCTTTCGGTCGGATAGATTTTATAGCTTCAAAGCTAATATGAACTCGTGAAGGGCCGCCGCCCGGCGTTTCTTCATCTTTTAGAAAGACGGTTAGAATCTCGACACACTTCAGGTCTTGATCAGTTGCATTCATCAACTCTAATAGAACCTCATCTCCTTCATCTATGAAGCTTACGGCAAATGGCTCCTCTGGCTTGCTCATGAGATAATGTTTCGCGTCATGACTAACAAGTTTCGTTTGACTCATTCATGGTTACCTTAATCATTCTTTGCTGGCACTGTCCTTGCCAATGAATATAAAATCGCTCCCGTGGCAAGTATTACCACTCCTCCAATAAGCAGCGCGCTGCTGGCTCGTGCTGTAGTGGTCGTAACTTCAGTCAAGGATAGCGCGGTGAAAATAAGCATAAGAACAACGCCTATCGCCAACAGAACTAAACCCTGTGCCCTACGCGTACCCGGTGCCCTTTGACTCATTTTCGTACCTCCTATCGTTACCTTACTTCTGCCTTACTCTGATCGGTTAATTTCTGTTCTTTCATGAACTGCTTTTTCTCTTCCTGCCATGTGTCCGCCATGCGCTCCAAACTGGGCTTATAGCGCTCGAAATCTTGTCCGACTAAATCAGCCGTTGATTTAGTGACATGGAACGCAGGAGTCTGGTCAGGGTCATCATTATGCGCTGGCATCGCAAACAGCTCAGTGGTCGCGTCATCGATAACCACCGTCACTTCACACCACTCTACGTTCTGTTTGCCCACTTCCATTCCCCTTTCTCCTTAGATACTCACACGATGCGCCTGAATGCCGTTGAATTTATTGTGGTCGCTATTTATCGAGCCACAGCTTCAACTGATTTTTCATCGCTACTATCTGCTTTGTCCTTGTCATTGATCGTGTAAGGCACTAATCCTTGTTTGACTTCTTCGAGAGCAATACTTGTATTTTTGCTTCTCTTCGGGTCAACATCGATCCGGGGACGTGAGCCATGCAGAAGTTGCTTTGTTCTTAAAACCGCCACGCTGACGAGCCGAAACCTTGAGTCCACACCCTGCCATTGCTCCTCGTTCATGATGTTGCTGAAGCTATTATGTGTTGTTTTATCTGTCTTATTCATAAGGCATTCCTATCTCTCTATAATTTTGTTTGTTTAAAGAAGCATATCGCACGGATACGTCATTTACCAGATGCTCGCTAAATGTGCTTGAGCATGTAAACCATCACCGGCACTACCAAAATAGCGATGGCGATAATGTGCAGCCAGCTCATTGCTGAATGATGGCAGTAAGGGCATTTCATCTCCCAAACTCGCAAGACTCCTTTACACTCGCGGCAATGCTTTATCATTTCTGTCCTTACCTGTCGTCCTTGCGGTTGTTCCAGTAAACGCGACTGCGCCACGCTCTCTATCCTTCACTGAACACGCGCATCCATCCTGTCCCCGCGCAAGTAAGACATGAAGAGGTGGCACTGCTCCTACCGGTGCCTTCACACTTCTGACATTTCCCCGCCGGTTGAGCGACCGTGACATGCCCCTTCCCGCCGCAGACAAGACACGAGATGATGTAGCCTACGGAGACGGCTCTTTTCCCCGTGCCCGCGCACCATGCACACGTCTGCGGTGCATGAATTCTTTGCGGCTGGCTCACCCGTCACCGTTTTTCTGAGAATTCGTCAGACCTACCGTCAAGCGTGGTTTATCTTTAACGGGCAACGGCTCACCTTGCAGAGCACGGTGCCCATCCGTATTTCCGTGCGACCTATTGGGCGACTGGACTAATCCATGCCGGGTGTGTGCTTTCCAAAGGCGATTTGAAAAGTTTGAATAGATCGGACTCTCCGGTAGTCCAAGATCATTTTCATCATACTTCGCCATTATCGTTCTCCTTGTAAGTTGACGCTGATAGTAGCCAGCACCAACAGCTTCATTTTTCTCCCAGACGCGCCGTGCGTGACGCAACCACCTGCCAACGTTCCTGCTGCTTCTCATACACTTTGCTGAGTTGGTAAAAACCGCTGAAGTCACGACCTTTGAACCGGCTTTTCACCGTCGCATGTCCCGTGAACACGGCTCTATTTCCATCAACATGTGTATTAACATCATTAAGGTTGATGATCTCGTCTGTGAGGTCGCCGGACTTGTAGATGCCGATTCCAAGAATGCGCTTCATGTATTCCAACTTCTTTCTACAGGGATCGCTTAAGGTGGTGGAGCTAGTGACTTCAGGTGATCTGGGTGATTCCAGAGGAGCTGAGAAGGGAGTTGAGCCGGACTCGATTCTTGATAACTATATGTTATATATAGTTTATATGTCAAGAATAAAATATATCGTATAGACAATATATCTCATATATGATAAATAACAACATCAGTATGGAGGGCGCGCATTTTGATCGAGATTAAAGTTGATGGATTATTGGAAGATCACGGGCGATCTTTCTATTGGTTGGCTAAAGAGACGGGTATCAGTCACACAACGCTGTGGCGCTTGAAGAAAGGCAAGGCGCTGGGAATTAACTTTGATACTTTAGAAAAAATTTGTCAGGCGCTTAGTTGTCAACCGGGCGACGTGCTGACGCTCGCGGCTGTGAAGAAGAAAAGACGTAGCGGTTAAGAACAGTTTTGCGCTTAATTTTACGTCTTTCGGACTTACCTCACTGGCAAAGCTTCCAACGCAGCGATTTTTAATCTGCTTCTCATTCATCCTTTATCCTTAGTGCCCACAGGAACGAATTGTTGCCCGGCGGATGCAGCATTTGAGGGGGCAAGTTTGATTCCTTTAGCTAAGCCTAAGAATTGGAGCAAACGAATACCCCACCAATTAAGATCAATCTCATACCAAGCAAGCCCATGCCGTGCTGCTGCCGGATAAGCATGGTGATTATTGTGCCAACCCTCGCCGAACGTCAGTAGCGCGACCCACCAGTTGTTACGCGAATCGTCGTCGGTCGCAAAGCGGCGCGTGCCCCACATGTGCGTTGCCGAATTAACGAGCCACGTGGCATGAAGCGCGGTCGTGACGCGAAAAAAGACGCCCCACAAAAAAACTGACCAGCCGAAAGCAAAGAGCAAAACCAATCCAAGAATCACGAGCGGCATGTAGTAAAAGCGATTGAGGAAAACGTGGACGCGATCTTTGTAGAGATCGGGCGCGTAGCGGCGCAAAACTGATTCGGAATGTTGTTGTGCCGTTCCCGTTAGAATCCAGCCCGCGTGCGCCCACCAACCGCCTTCGCGCGGCGTGTGCGGATCGACTCCGGGAACTTCCGTGTGTTGATGATGAATGCGGTGCGTCGCCACCCAATTGATCGCTCCGTCTTGTAGGGCGAGCATTCCGCAGACGGTCAAAATGTATTCAACTGTCTTCGGCGTCTTAAACCCGCGATGCGTGAGCAGGCGATGATAACCCATGCCGATTCCAAGACTGCCTGCGAGCCAGTAGAGAAAGACGGCAGAAACAATTCCTTGCCAACTCGGAAAGAAAAGTGCCGCCACTGCGCCGACGTGGAAGAAGGATATGAACGTCGTGTTGACCCAATGGATGCCGCTTTTCCGCTCGCTTATAGTTGATTCAGCCTGCATGTTTATTTTACTTGTACCTGTAAGTGATACGTCCCCGCGTGAGATCATAGGGCGACATCTCGACGCTTACGCGGTCGCCCATTAAAATGCGAATGCGGTTTTTGCGCATCTTACCGGAAATCTGCGCCAGCACAACGTGGTCGCTGTTGTCGAGCCGGACTTTGAAGAATGCGTTGGGCTGCTTATCAATTATCATCCCTTCAGCCGGGATTAAGTCATCTCTAGACAATTAGGTTTTCTCCTTTGTTATCTCGCGGGTATTAGAGTCTAACCTCTACTAAAAGTAAAAGCCTCCGGCGAAAAGTTCGTGCCGGAGGCTTTGTGTAAAAGAATCGCCGGACATAATCGAACGGCGAGTTAGTAGCGCGAGTTGCCGCCGCCGTAGCCGCCGCGTCCACCACCGCCGCCACCACCGCGATTGCCGCCAAATCCGCCTCGACCACCACCACCGCCGCGATCTTCACGGGGCTTGGCTTCGTTGACGGTCAAAGCGCGTCCGCCCATTTCCTGGCCGTTAAACTGCTGAATAGCCGCGTTACCCTCTTCCTTTGATGACATTTCGACAAAGCCGAAGCCGCGCGAACGACCCGTTTCGCGGTCTTCGACAACCGATGCAGATTCGACCGTGCCCGCTTGCGCGAACAGTTGTTGCAAGTCTTCGCTCGAAGTCTGGAACGCGAGATTGCCAACGTAAAGTTTCATAGACATAGATGTGTACCTCTCTCCTATAGGAGTAATTTAAGAGAAGCTGCGAATCAAAGTGACTTCGATGTAACGGTTGGCAACGAAGGCTTGCGTTCGGATGCTCAATTCAGAGCGGCTTCTAAGGTTAAAATCAGCCTGCTCTCGAACCATCCACAACGCTGACGCCATTTCGGAGGCGCGGCGCGCATCACCGCTGATACGCGAGAGAAGGAGTAACTGACATGTTTGATGCGTTAAGCAGCCCTCTGGTTGTTAGGGCGGCACATTGTACCGAGCTTTTACTGATTTGCAAAACATTAATTGAATTGAGCGAGTAAAAGCCCGAAGCATATCTTGAATTATAAACATATGTGAAGTTTAAAACCAAGCCGCAGCCGGAGTGATATTCTCAAACATCACTGTCGTTTGGCTTGGGGAGATGCGCACTGCCGGTGCAACAGATGAGCAAAAGAGAAGTTTTTAGCAGCTCAAAACGGGATGACCCTTCCGAAAAACTTTCACGCATGTTTCACGGCAGGGCGCGCTCAGCATCAAGAACACGCGAGAACGCCGAAGTAAACGCCTCAAACAGCCCAACGTTACACAATTTAAGGAAACATTCGTAACGCGCGCGCGAGTCACGGCGAGTAGAAGGGAGACGCTGTTTTTATCGTTCTCGGAGGTTTCGCGCTTGAAGGGCTTTTCAATGTTTGAGCAGGCACAGCATTACGCGGAACAATCTGCGTCCGTCGAGGATTTCGGCTGTGTGTCAAACATTGTGCGCGCGCGTTTCGATGAGCATCAGACTTTCCGCTTTAACGCACAAGTGCCGTGCCTTGAATACATCAGTTTGCTGATCGAAAACGCTTTGCTGCTACGAACGAATCGCGCGGGACGGGTTTACGCCGGGTTTGAAAAACTTTCGCGGATGGAGCCGGTGGTGGAGCGTTACCTGCGCATCGCCGATCTCTCTGAGCGGGTCTATGTTTTCGGCGAAGCGGATTGGCAACCGCCACGCCACCCGAACATGCGTGCAGTGGTTATTAGCTCGGACTCGCCGTTAAATCACGAGTGGTTTGTGATCGCCGATTCACCATCGCTGCGCGTCGCGCTTGTCGCAAGGGACGAAGATGGATTT
>JACDAW010000525.1 GCA_013695245.1 Pyrinomonadaceae bacterium
CGTGTATATTGCGCCGAGAAACCGGGACGCACTTCGCGCCAGCGATATTCGATGATCGCGCCCGGTTCGACGCCCGGCATTGCAAACGATTTAACTCTAATTTTAATTCCGTTCGTTTTCACCACCGTGCGCTCAAAGATGTTGTCTTTCTTTAACTCAATGATCTGCCCGTCGGGTTTAATTGTGCGCGCGGCGATGTCTCTGATTTTGATGTTGAGGCGTCCGATGTTAGCGAAGGGAATCTCGATCTTGCTTTGCGAATCGCGCCCGCGTTCGGTGAAGACTTTGATGCGGATGTAATGGGATAAAACTAAATCCTGCGAAGCATCGTCAACGCGCACTTCCCAGAAGATCGCTTCAGCGTCGGCGTCCTTTTCAACGATTGGGGCGCGCAAGGCGAGATCGTTTGGTTCAAGCGGACGCCATTCCTCACCCGCTAATACGTTTGCTGCACCGGCCGAAAAGAGAACGAAGACAAGACACACGAAGACTAACAAAGGGCGAAATGAAGGGCGGGGAACTCCATTGTGAAACCTCTCTTTAGTTTAATTTTGTCGAAGTCTCTTTGAGGAAAAACTTCAAAAGGAGAACGCTGATTTTAACGGGCAAAACTATTTTAAGCGAAAAAACGGCTGTAGAGCAACATAAATCTTTGCCGCGCAAAAGCGAGAAACGCCGCAAAGAGCTTGCGAATAATTGAAACTAATAATGGGAAGGAGATTTCAGAACGGCAATAGATCGCAATAGAAATTATCGCCGCGCTTGATGGTCTCGCCGACATTGAAACTGATGGCTTCACGAAAAAGCGGCCCATCAAAGACAAACGTGTGAAACTCGCCGTTTTCGCCGCACGGATCAACGAGGGGCGGAAGTTCGTCGAGAAACTTTTCGTCAATGATTCTTCCGGCGAATGAAGAGTCGAGACGTTTCGAGTCAACGCAGGTGATGATCGTTTTGAAGCCGAGCGCAACGAAGTTTTTGATAAACTCTGTGGTGTCCCAACCCCATACCGGGAAGAGCGGTTGCAAACTCAGTCCGGCAAGCAAACGTTGGCGGTAAAGGCGAATGTCCTCAAGGAACAGATCGCCGAAGGCGATTGCGTCAACGCCCTCGCCTCTACGAGTTTCGAGCGCAGCTTTCATCTCGCGCTCGTATTCTTCATTCGTCGCATCTTTCGTGATCGCAACTTCGTAGAGCGGAAGTCCGAGCGCGCTGGCTTGGCGGTGCAGTAGCTCGCGGCGCACGCCGTGAATGCTGATGCGGTCGTAGTCTGTAGTGATGGTGGTGAGAAGTCCTGCGATTTTGTCCCAGCGCTCGCGCTGAAGTTGGAGCAGCGCCATCGTCGAGTCTTTGCCGCCGCTCCAACTCATCAAAATTTTGTTCATTGAACGTTTCGGAATTTTGAAAAGCGCACGAAAATTAAAACGCTTTGTTGCGCGCTCGCATTTTGCGCTGCCTGCGCGTTGTCACCTTTCGCCTTGCGCCGTCCGATTCGCGGTGCGAGAGAGCATAAAGCGCGACACCTGCAAGGGCTGCCACGCCGACGCCCACTAACACTTTCGGCATCGGATCGGAGACGGCTGGCGGAATTGAGACGACGCCGGTTTCGTCTGCCATCGCCGGATGCCCGACGTAGCGACCTTGACGGGGAACGGCCAAGCGTTCAAAGTCGCGCGCCAACTCTTGTAGCTCTCTTTGCATCTCCGCGCCGCGCATCGGCAAGCCGTGTCCTGTGGCGGCGATGTTCGGTTCGAGCGCGGCTAAAGTTTCGACGGAGCGACGCGCCGCTTCCCAATCCGGTGTGAAATATTTTGGCGGGCCGTTTACTTCCTCCTTCTGCGTTAAGACAGCAATCGCTGATTCCTGCTTTGTAGTGACGAAAGCATCACCCGCGATCAAGGTGCGGTCGCGCTCGCGAAACAGCGAGACATGTCCGGGCGTGTGACCCGGCGTGTGAATCCATTGCCAACCCAACATACCCGCAACGGTTCCATCCGCAGGCAGAGCTTGCACGCGGTCGTTGATGTCAATGGGGCCGCGCGGGTAAGTGAACGAAAGCCGCGCCATTGCGCCGCCGCCGACTGTCGGATCGGGCGGCGGGTAAGAAGATCGCCCGGTCAGATAGGGCATCTCCAAAGGATGCGCGTAAACAGGCACGTCCCACTCTTCGGCCAATTCTTTGACCGCGCCGATGTGATCGAAATGCCCGTGCGTTAAGATGATCGAATTGGGTTTAGAATTTGCGCCGTAGAGTTCGGCGGCGGCGGCTTTAATGCGCGCGGCGCAGTTAAACACTCCGGCGTCAACGAGCGTCCATTCGCCCGTTCGCGCGCCGGGCGCGCCGATGAAAAAGAGATTAACCATCAACACTTGCTGGCACGCCACGTCCGAAGTCACCATCATCACCGACCCACGTTTTTCGTTTATCGCCAAACTTGTTTCTGCTTGCAATCTTGTTGCGCCTTGCATTTCCTTGCTCCCCTCTGAAAAAGATTTACGACAGCTTACACCTTCCGCCTGCGCGTTTCCAACGAAGGGCGAGAGAAGAACTTTCAAGCGAGAGCGGGAAGCCGCCGCTTTCCTCAATCGCGCGAGCAATTGCTACTATCAAGCGGAAGTGTGCTTGGTGGCGTTGCCCGCCGCAAAACCTTTCTCTATTCTTCTGAGGTAATCCGAAATGTTTGACACAGAGTTTCTTGATAATGAGGCGCGCAGAGATGAAAGCGCGTGCGCGGCTAAGAAATAAATTTAGAACGCTGCTATAAACGAATTGGGAATGTTTCAGCCAATAATTTTACGCTTCGATTCGCTGGCTTCAACTAACACGGAAGCCATCGCACAAGCCCGACGCGGCGCGCCGGAAGGCCTTATCGTCGTTGCGCGTGAACAAACAAGGGGACGGGGGCGGCAGGAGCGCACATGGGTTTCGCCGATGGATGCAGGACTCTATTGCAGCACCGTCTTACGCCCGCGCGTAGGGAGAGAGGTTTGGCCGTTGCTCACCTTGATGGCGGCCGTTGCCGTTCACCATGCGCTTGAGAAAACTTGTGCTCTACGAACGGACATTAAATGGCCGAACGACTTGCTTGCAGACGAACGCAAGCTTTGCGGTATTCTAGCGGAAGCGGTTGAGACTCCGACGGGCGCGGCCTGCGTCGTCGGCATCGGCATCAATTTAACCGACGAAGCTTTTCCATCTGAAATCGGTTATGCGGCGACTTCAGTCGAAGCGATGACGGGAAAGCGATACGATGCGGAAATTGTTTTGCGTGCGCTCGTCGCATCGCTCGCCAAAGGATATGGTTCTTTGCATGAATTGAACGGCACGGAGATGATGTTGCGCGCGTGGTCGCAAGCGTCGTCTTACGCGGAAGGGAAGCGCGTGCGAGTTGAAACGGGAGCGGAAGTGTTTGAAGGCACGACGCGCGGGCTTGCGACGGACGGCCGTTTGCGTGTAGAAACCACGCACGGGGAAATCCGAACGGTGCGCGCTGGCGACGTGACGCGCTTGCGCGCTGAAACATCAGGGTCATCTTAAATACGGCGGATTACAATTTGGTTCAGCAAAACTCAACAGGCAAGAGAATCGTTCTCACGACGCTTGGGCCGCGTTCTGAATCGAAGACGAAGAAGGAAGAAGATTCGTATTATGCTGCTCGTCGTTGATGTCGGCAACTCAAACACTGCGCTCGGCGTTTACCGTGAGGGCAAACTCTTCAAGCACTGGCGCTTGACGACGGCGCGGGCGCGCACCGTTGACGAATACGGCGTCCACGCGCGCAATCTCTTCCAACTCGCCGGAATAGATTTTCAAGAGATCACGGCCGTCGCCATCGCTTCAGTCGTGCCGCCGCTTAATTACACCTTAAAGCGCATGTCGGAAGTTTATTTCAACCGCACGCCGCTCTTCATCGATCACACGACGGAGACGGGCTTGAAGATTTTATACGAGCCGCCGTCGGATGTCGGAGCCGACCGTATTGTGGATGCGGTCGCCGCGCGACACTTTTACGGCGCGCCGTGCATCGT
>JACDAW010000530.1 GCA_013695245.1 Pyrinomonadaceae bacterium
GCGTGGCGGCGTATGAATGGATGCGAAGCGGGCACGATGCCGCCCTCAACACACAATGTCGCTATACTCTCAACAGGCTAGTTGAGAGAATGGAACAAGCAGGTTTTCGTTCCTTGCGTGCGACCTATGCCAACTCGCTGTTGCTGCCTGCCGCCGCCTTGCGTCGGCTCGTGCTAAAGCCTATTGGACTCGCCGATAATGGTTCAGATGTAAAACCCCTGACTTCACCGCTCAAGCCATTAAATCGTCTCCTCACAAACATCCTTTGCGCTGAAGCGCGTTTGCTACAATGTACTAACAAAAGCCTTCCTGCGGGACTCTCTGCCATCTGCATTGCACAGAAACCCTGATAAAAGAATTGAGAATAACGAACTTTCAATTGTACGTGTAATGCAATCTAACTTCATCCGGCGGCGCGCTTGCGTACTTTGCGCTTATCGAACTCGATAATTGCCTCGACTATTTTCTCCGCATCCGAAATTTTTAGCTGTGGATTGAGGGGCAGGGAAAGTATGCGCTTCGCCACATGCTCGGCTGTGGATAGCGATCTGCCGCGCTTGAATAGCGGCTGTTGGTGAAGCAAATACGGGTAGTGGATCATTGTTTCAATGCCGCGCCCAGCGATATGAACGCGCAACGCATCGCGCTCTTCGTGTTGCACGACGTAGAGATGATAAACGTGGCTTCCCGGCTCACTTCCGCGCGGTACTTGAAGACGCGTCTTTTCATGAAAACTTTCATGGTAAAAATCGGCAAGACGCCGCCTCCGACGATTCCATTCATCAAGGCGTTTGAGTTTAACTCGCAGCAACGCCGCCTGCATCTCATCAAGGCGCGAGTTGCGCCCTTCAATATGTGCGGTAAGCGCGGGTGCGTGTCCGCCCTGACGCAAGATTTTAACTTTCTCGATCAACTCTGCATCGTTTGAGACGACTGCTCCGCCGTCTCCGTAAGCGCCGAGATTCTTCGTTGGGTAGAAGCTGAAGGCTGCCGCGTGACTGTGAGCGCCTGCGCGTCGCTCCTTCAAACGCGCCCCATGCGCTTGCGCGGCGTCTTCAATCACAAGCAGATTATGGCGCGCAGCCACATCGCAGATGGCATTCATATCAGCCATCCGACCGTAGAGATGAACAGGGACAATGGCGCGTGTGCGCGGTGTGATGGCGCATTCGATTGATTGCGGATCAAGGGTTAACGTCTGCGGATCAATGTCGCAGAAGACGGGAAGTCCGCCTGCGCTGAGGATCGCCAATCCTGTGTACGCGGCAGTAAGCGTTGACGTAATAACTTCGTCTTGCCTTCCGGGACGCACCGCGCCTGAGGCTTGAAGCGCCAACGCGAGCGCGTCAGTGCCCGTGCCTGTGCCAGCCGCCGCCGTGACGCCGCAGTATCGCGCCCACTCCTCTTCAAACGCCGCCACCTCTCCGGCTAACACATAGACGCCGCCGCTTGCCACGCGCGTTAAAGCCGCAAGTGCTTCCGCGGCAACTTCGTCGTGCTGTGCCGCCAAATCAAGAAACGGTATTCGCATCCGGCTTCCAGTAGTGTGCTCGGTGGCGCGCGTAGAAATCAATTGTGCGTTTGAGTCCTGTGTGTAACGGCGTTGTCGGTCGCCAGCCGAGAATTGATTTGATTTTGTTCGCGTTAGCGTAGAAGTTACCGATATCAATCAATTGCCGCTCGGTGGGGAATGGCACAGACAAGACGGAGCCGCGCCCTGTAATTTCGATCAATTTGTCTGCTAGCGCGGAGAGGCTGATCGGTTCTCCGCCGCCAAGATTAAAGATTTCGCCTTCCGCCGCTTCGCTTGCGCCCGCCAGCAACATGGCTTCAACCACGTCGTCAACATAATTCAGATCGCGGCGTTGTTTGCCTTCGCCGAACAATTCGATCACGTCACCATCCATCGCTTTCCTGATAAACCACGCGATAAAACCCTGCCGGTTGTGGTGGAGAAGTTGACGCGGACCGTAAGTGTTCGTCAGACGCAAACAGACTGTGCGCGTGCCGTAAATTTTGTGATAAAGCAGATGATAATGTTCGGCGGCGAGTTTGTGTATGCCGTTGATATCGAGCGGCGAAACGCGATGATTTTCGTCCACCGGCAGATAGACGGGTTTGCCATAAACTTGTCGGGTGCTACTAAAAACAATTTTGACGTGCGGGTTGAAATTGCGGCACGCCTCTAACAGTCTGAGTTGCGCCGCGCAGTTGAGTTCAAGGTCGCGTTGCGGCTGCAGCATTGATTCGAGGTGGCTGACGCTGCCCACGAGATTAAAGATAAAGTCAACACCGCCAACAAGGTGATTAATCACGTAATCGTCATTTATATCAGCGATGTGCACTGCGACCCGATTTGCGATACTTTCAATATTGAAAGCGTTGCCGCCCTGCTCCGGCAGTAGCGCATCAATAATCGAAACTTCGACGTCGCCCAGTTCGATGAGGCGATGTGCCAAGTTGCTGCCGATAAAACCAAGTCCGCCTGTAATTAGCACGGAGCGTCCCTTATATTCGTTGAAGCGTTTTGACGTTGTCATTGTCCGGCAGGTAAATAAATGTCAGGGGGCTTCGCTAGATTCGCGCTATTCGCGCTCGTAAACCGCGCTGTGCTGGGCTTCTAAGTTCGTCAGGATGGTCTAAATTTCCCATAGTCAAGTTTCATTATTCACTGACTATGCGAACATCATCGTTTGCAACAGATTGCTCAGAAGAGATCATACGAACGTTTCTCTGCGGCGCGCTGCTCGAACGCCTAAGGGCGACGAGTTGCACCCAAAGCAAAAGAAAGTCGAGCGCGGTGCGCGACACTCGCCGCGCAGTGAAAAATTGCGATTTGCCGTGCTCGCGCGGGTAATGACGCACCGGGCATTCGGCGAAAGCGCACCCGGCGTCATGCAGTTTGCGCACAAGCTCGACGCAAATCACCCCGCTCGACGCTTCAAGATTAATGTTTCTAAGCGCTTGCCGCCGGATCAAACGGAAGTCGCAATCGACGTCGCGCACCTGGAGGCGAAACATAAAGCGCGCGAGCTTGTTGTAGGTCGCGCCCAGCATCCGACGGTGGCGCGCATCTGAACGCTTCAACTTATAACCGTTGACGATATCCACGTTCCGTGCCAATAACGGCAGCAAATGCTTTAACTCGCGCGCATCATATTGCCCGTCGCCATCCGTGTAGAAGATCAAATCTTTCGTTGCCTTGAGAAACCCGCTCCGCAACGCTCCGCCATACCCTTGATTACGCTCGTGATTAATAACTTTGACGTGGGGCGAACTGCGCGTCAATGTTTCCAACACGGCGAACGTTTCATCCGTGCTCCCATCGTTCACTACAATCACCTCGTAGTCATCGCTCACCTGAGGGAGTAAGGCGAGCGCGTCCCCAACCATTCGCGCAATGGTACTGGCATCATTATATGCAGGAAAGAAAACGCTGATACTACCCGCTTGACGAGTGTTCACCATGAAGCAATATGTCGGGGGAAACAAGATTTTTACGCGCGAGGAGTTTATGTAATTCAGCTCTTAAACGCAAATGGAATTGTTATTTAGCTTCGATCCGGTGTGTGCCCGCAAGTAGAAATGCTCTTCCAGTAGTTGCGTCGAAAGCCCACGCTTTCAGTTCCATCTCTTCTTGCGGCAGTTCGTTTGCATAGAAAGTGATACGCCACCGTTTGCCAGACAGGTCGGTTGTTTGCCGCCACGCGCAGTTGTTGCTTTCAATGTCTCTTGCGCCGAAGACTTTGAATATCACATCAACCTTATCCTGCATTGTATAAGTCAGAACGACTGCGTCGGCTGCCTCCCGTCTTTCGGGCAGAAGCGACCATCCGCGAGCCGTGTATAGGTTTTCGCTTCTGCCGAGCGTTTCAAAAGCTCCATATTCGCCTTCGCTTGATGTGGGCATCTCATTAATGCTTTGAATTCTGTCGCTTTCGATCAATCTTGGTCTTAAATACCCCAAGCGGTTAAGCTCATTCGCTCTTTCCCTTAATATTATTTGGTCGGGATAAATAAAAGCAGAACATTTCTCCTCGACCTTGAAGTTGATAAAAAGCAAACAAGCCTTGCCGCGCAATATGTTTTCCCTTTGGCTGCTCATCCACTGCGTCGCTTTTGAGACGGTGAACAGATGTAACGCAACCGAGATAATCACGGCGATCACAGCAGCCGTTCGCATGAAAAAGATATTGCGCTCCACAGCATTGCCTGACTGTTTGAAGCTTTCAAGAGAGATCGGTATCAAATAGATTAAAGAGACGGCAAGGTAAATTGTGAAAGTAGTATATCTCGGTGTGAGAGAATGTTCGACGCCGAAACCCGACCTCCCGGCTGTTATTAAAGCCGCGCTCACCATCGAGTATGCACCGAGCATCAACCATCCGATTGTGCGACCGAGAAAAACAGAATCCGAAGCACGTTTGATTGTATGGGAACAAACTAATGCAAACAGAAGCAATAAAATCGCGCCCACTGGTACGGCGATTCTACCCCGACCCGTGCCAATCGGCGCACCGAGCAGTCCGGCAAAGTAAATCAACGCTTTCACAGGGTGAAAGAACGACTCTAAGAGGCTTGGATTATGAGGGGGTTTGCGGTAACCATAAAAATAAAAAGTAAGGTTTACGCCAAATCCTATTATCCATGCAAGAATCAGTAATCTTCTTTTACGCAAGTTCATGCACTTGCGTGAAAAGACGAGAACCGGCAAGACAACGATCCAACACAACAAGCCGTTAGCCGATGAGAAGGTGCTTACAGTCGCCAAGCACATACACAGCGCAAATTTTGTTGTCAGTTTTAAGTTAGTGTAGGCAATCGCCAAACACGCTGTAATACAAGCTACCGGCACGAAGTAGATTATCTGTATGCCGTTCAACCAGTTTAGATATTGAACCGGAGAGAAGATAAGCGAGTTGGCTGCAAGAAACAGCAGCAGACACAAAGCTGCGTTGCTATCATTTATAGTTGCTTTACTTAAACGGTAAACATTGAAAGAGACGAGGCAGGCGAGCAAGAAACTAATGAGCATTTCATAACGGACATTCCAGCTTGTCAGCCAACCTAAAGCGACGAAAAGAAGATTCGGGAAAAACTGCCTGTATTCTTCGATCTGCGCAAACAGATCAGCAAAACGGAGCGTGCCTTTATCGAGTTTTACGAAGAGATGAGCGTAATCCCATTGATCCCAGTACGGCACGTCAACACTATGCGTCCACACCATCCATGCGAGGAAACACGCTGGCGCAATAGCCAGACGGAAAAGAATGCTATATTTTAGTTTGAAACGCTGCGGCATGAACTTCAATTCCTTGCAAAGTTTCATACGCGGGGGAACACATCATGTTCGACAAACTTCAAGCTTTTCGCGCTCGCTATGAAACAATCTAAACGTATCCTCGCACTACTCGTCGCGGGTTTTCTCGCGTTTGCACCGCCGGGCACAATGATTTTTATTGTAGCTTTAATATTGGCGCTGTTGGGAAGCATATTTCAAACAAACTGCGGGGCAAAACGTCAGACTCAACAACCGACGGCTTCGCCACCCACAGCAAATTCTCTAACAATTCTGTCGCCTAAAACTATAAAAGCTTGCAAGCCTTCAACGCATCATAATAATAACCTTGCGTTCGCGCCCACCGTCAAACTCGCACAGGTAAATTCCCTGCCAACGACCTAAAAGCAATTGATTGTTTTGAAACGGCACGGTGACGCTCGAACCGAAGAAGCTCGCTTTTATGTGCGCATCGGAGTTGCCTTCCGCGTGGCGAAACTTCGCTCCCGTCAAACCTCTTTGCGGAATCGTTTCGCGCAAGTAGAGAAGCATGTCGCGCACAACGTCGGGGTCGGCATTTTCGTTAACCGTCAACCCGGCCGTTGTGTGCTGAACGAAGAGAAAGCAGACGCCCTCTTGCGCGCCGGATTCTTTTAAGTTTTTCTGCACCTCATCCGTTATCTCAATCATCTCTTCGCGCTCGTGAGAGCGCACTGTGATCGTTTTCATAACAAGTCTTTCGCCATCTCTTTTAAAATTCAGGATCGACAACATAAAAAGCCTCTGATCAATGATCAGAGGCTTGCTAATTTAAATCAACAATTCAGCTTAGCGTTCGCGCGAAGCTTTGCGGCGCAAGATCGCCCAACCCGTCGGAAGCACGGCCGCCGCGAGCGCGATCTTAATTATGTCTCCGATGATGAATCTCTCAACGCCAACGTGAAATGCAGCCGTTGCGCCCATCAAACGCGCGAGCCACGCCCAACCGCAAAAGAGAATCACGATTGAGCCTAACGCCATCGCCGCCGCCGCCGTCAAGAATCTTTTATCCCAACCGCGTTCGGCGAGAAGGCCGACGAAGAACGCCGCAAGCGGATACGACAGCAGATAACCCGATGTCGGACTGAACAGAAGATAAGCGATGCCGCCGTTACCTTCGCGGAAAAACGGCAATCCACTTGCGCCTTCTGCGAGGTAAGCGATCATCGCCAGCGCGCCGAGCCGCGATCCGAGAAGCGCGCCCGTCAACAACACGGCGAAGGTCTGTCCCGTGATGGGAACGGGATAAAGCGGGATCGTAATCTGCGCCGATAAAGCCACCAACAAACTAAATGCGACGACGAGCGCAATTTGTCGTACCCCGTCCATCGGCGCAAGCCACGCGCCCAATAGTGTTTCGGTTCGTGCGTAAGATGTGTTCATAATTTCCTTAGTGAGCAGTAAGCTGTAAGCAGTGAGCAGCAGAAAAAGCAGGTTGGTCTTAACTGCTTACTGCTCACCGCTCACGGCTTACTTCCCCTCAGTCTCCGACAGCTTCGCTGATCTCTTCCGCTCTCGTTTCACGCTCGACGATGATGCGCATTCCGTAGAACGAGCGATAGATGAAGAAGAGCGCGATGACGAAGAAAAGGGCGGCGAGAATATGCGTCAGTGTCGCATCGCCGTTGTTGCGCGCCGTCAGGCTCACGGCCAACTCGACCGCCAGCAAACCGAAGAGCGTCGTAAATTTGATTACGGGATTCAAAGCCACCGACGATGTGTCCTTGAAAGGATCGCCAACGGTATCGCCAACCACCGTTGCATCATGTAGCGGCGTCCCCTTTTGCTTCAATTCAACTTCGACGATCTTCTTCGCGTTGTCCCATGCGCCACCCGCGTTCGCCATGAAGATCGCTTGATAAAGACCGAACACGGCGATTGAGATCAAATAGCCGATGAAGAAATACGGCTCGACGAAAGCGAAGGCGAGCGTCGCAAAGAATATGGTCAGGAAGATATTAAACATTCCCTTTTGCGCATACTGCGTGCAGATTTGCACCACCTTCTTGCTGTCCTCGACGCTCGCTCTCTCAACGCCCTCCAATTGGATATTGGCTTTAATAAATTCGACCGCGCGATACGCGCCCGTCGTTACGGCTTGGATGGACGCGCCCGTAAACCAGTAGATGATCGATCCGCCCGTAATCAGTCCGAGCACAAACGGTGCGTGCAGGAGCGACAAATTCTGCACGCGCTCGGCGACGAACTGACCATTTACGGCCGTCAACGAGATGATGATCGAGAAGATCATCGTCGTTGCGCCGACCACGGCCGTGCCGATCAGCACGGGCTTTGCCGTCGCCTTGAAAGTGTTGCCCGCGCCGTCGTTTTCTTCCAAAAGGTGCTTCGCGCGCTCGAAGTTAGGAGTAACATTAAAATCCTGCTTAAGCTCCGCCTCGATGTTCGGCACTTGCTCAATGAGCGAGAGTTCGTAAACGGATTGCGCGTTATCGGTAACCGGGCCGTAAGAGTCAACGGCAATCGTGACCGGCCCCATGCCTAAGAATCCGAAAGCCACAAGTCCAAACGCAAAGACAGGCGCGGCCACCATCAATTGACCGAGGTCTAAGTTTTGCACCTCGCCCATCCCGCTAAAAAGATAAGCGATGCCCATCAAGATCACGATGCTGATGCCAAGCCAGAAGCCGGAGAAATTTCCGGCGACGAGTCCCGACAGAATATTTAAGGACGCGCCGCCCTCTTGCGATGAGGTTACAACTTCCTTAACGTGCCGCGATTCGGTTGAAGTAAAGACCTTGACGAGTTCAGGGATGATCGCGCCCGCGAGCGTGCCGCACGAGATGATCGTCGCCAACTTCCACCATAAAGTCGGATTGTTACCGAGATTCGGGATCATCAAGTAGGAGACAACATAAGTGAGCACGACCGAGATGATCGAGGTGAGCCAGACAAGCGACGTGAGCGGTTTCTCGAAGTTCATCACGTCGGCGTTTGCGTAGCTTGCTTTCGCAATCGCTTCATTAACGAAGTAGGAGAGAGCGCTGGCGATCATCATGATCACGCGCATCACGAAAATCCAGACGAGCAACTGCACTTGGATCGCCGGATTAGCGACGCCAAGCAGAATAAAGGTGATGAGCGCAACGCCCGTTACGCCATAAGTCTCGAAGCCGTCGGCTGAGGGGCCGACTGAGTCGCCCGCGTTGTCGCCCGTGCAATCCGCGATCACGCCGGGATTGCGCGCGTCATCTTCCTTAATCTTAAAGACGATCTTCATCAAGTCCGCGCCAATGTCCGCGATCTTTGTAAAGATGCCGCCCGCGATACGCAAGGCCGCTGCGCCCAAACTCTCGCCGATAGCGAATCCGATGAAGCAGGGGCCTGCGTAATCGAGCGGGATAAACAGCAGGATGCAGAGCATG
>JACDAW010000009.1 GCA_013695245.1 Pyrinomonadaceae bacterium
CAGGAATCCTTATGCTTCGTCATCTGGGCGAGCGTGAGGCGGCGGATAGAATCGAAGCGGCAATGCTCAAAGTCTTCACCGAAGGCAAGGTGCGCACACGCGACATCGGCGGCGAAGCTAAGACAACCGAGTTTACCGACGCCGTGATCGCCGCGCTTTAAACGTATTGAACTTTCGTTTTTAGCTGGCGGGCTAATGGATGGCTTAAACTTGGATTAGCTGGCGTGAGAAAATCAAACCAATAAGCCTTCTGTCGCGTCTTAAGTGTTCTAGGCGCTGATTTCAAGTTTTGAGCGCGCTTCTCTCCTCCGAAAACACACTAAAAGGGAAGAGAAAATGCAAAAGTACATCGCTAAATTGTTTGTTGTAGTAACGACGTTAGGAGTGCTGCTGTCGGCCGTTGCAACACCGGCTGAGGCACAGTATCGCAGAGGTAATCGCAATCGGGCTTACTCGAAAGCGGAGGTTGAGCGCGTGATCCGTCGCGTCGAAGAAAGTAGCGACAGGTTTGTTGGGTTGTTTGACAGGTCGCTTGATCGCAGCAGACTAAACAATTCGGAACGCGAAGATCGTTTGAACGAACGCGCCAAAGATTTAGAAGGAGCCATTGATGCGCTGCGAAGTGATTTCGACCGCACGGATCGTTACCGCGATACGCAAGCGCAGGTTTCGCGCGTGCTGAGCGTGGCGCAAGGCATTAACAACGTCATGCGCCGCCGACGATTCGAGGCGAACACCGAACGGCAGTGGTCGCTGGTGCGGACGGACTTAAATACACTCGCTAATTATTACAACTTGCGCCCGCTACGCTAAATCTGCAAGTCTTAAGCGCACAACCGAAACGTGTCCGGCCTTTCGCATAAATTTCGAGAGGCCGGACGCGCTGCTTTTAAATCGTGCGGGATGATGTGACACGGGGGCGAACGGGTGGTTATATGAAGAGGCTGCTGTTAGTTGCTTTAACCTGTTTGTGTCTGTGGGCGACGTGTTCGCGCGCGACGATTGCAATTATAGGAAGACAACAAGCGGGCGACCGGACCGCTCGAAGTCGCAAGCTTCCGAGCCGGATGTACGAAGAAATCAAACTTGATGAGTGTGCTATCTATCGCTTACCGCCGCTCGATTCAGCGCCGAGCGCAAATGGAAAGAACGGCCGATTGCAAACAGGCGTAGTGCGCTCTGTGTCGCTTGATCCCGGTGAAAACGTCCGTTGGTTTGACTTGGGCGCGAGGGGGCGGGCGGCCCTTTTAGGCATCGTCTCGACGGGAGCGGTCGCGGTGCGCGTCCACTTTGCGGATGTGCAACTCACTCCCGGCGCGCAGCTTTTCGTTCGCTCACTGAAAAACCGGGAAGAAGTTTACGGCCCCTACGAAGGACGCGGCGTGTCGGCTGACGGCTCTTTCTGGACGCCTCCGGTGACGGGCGAAGGCATCGTCATTGAGTACTTCGATCCACATCAAGGAACGCGCGAGGAAACTGCTGCCCCTCCGTTTCGCATTACGGAAGTAAGCCATGAGTTCCGCGATTGATGGGTTAGGCGCGGCGAGAGGCTCAGAGCTTGCGCGTTGGGAAAAATATTTGTAAAGTTGTTTTGCACCGCAAGGTAAAGAGGTTCTTCGGCGAAAGATGTTCTCGCCCGTTTCTCCGTCCGCGCTCTGAACGTCTCGAAGAGCGAGATGCTCACTTGTAGTAAATTCCGCCGCATCCTGATTCCGAGAAGGGAAAACCTGTGCTTCGCATCCCCGACTTCGCCCCTCACTTTGCATCGCCGCGCGCAATGTTTTCGCGCCAATCAACCTTAAAGTTGCGCGCGGTTTACGTTTTCTGTTTGCTTCTCCTCACCGCAAGTTTAGCGACCGCGCAAGAAGCGTCTGCGCCGAGCTTTCGTCTTCCCGATTCGCCTGCGGGTAAACAAACATCTTCGATTGAAGCACGAATTATGCGCGGCGAAGCTCCGTTAAGCCGCATCTACGAAGGCATCGCGCTTGACTCGTCAGCGATCTATCGTCTGCCGCCGCTCGAAAAACGCGAGATGGAACAAGACAATTCGCTTAAGCGACTCAAGATCGGCACAGTAAGAATTTTGCCGGAGACGCTCGATCCGCAAACGAGCGGGCGCATCTACGGCGTGCCCGGCGGACGTGTGAATC
>JACDAW010000012.1 GCA_013695245.1 Pyrinomonadaceae bacterium
GCACCTCCGTCTCCGCGCCGAGATGAAAGCGATTCTCAATCTCACGCTTGACGCTCACATCCTCAGGCATCCGGCTCACGCGATAATCAACGACGATGAAAACGAAAAGCAGCAGATCGTAACCGACCGTCACCCAACGCAAAATGGGACGCTCCCACGAAAGCGAAAGCGGCACGAAACCGGCGGCGAGCAGAACGTAAAAAAGACGTGTGAAAACGAAGCGCATTTAAGGAAGACGCGAGCTAGTGCAAGTGAAATCAGCCGCCGGATCAATGATCGTTACCACTAATTTAAAGTTTCAACGAGCGTAATTAGTGAAGGTAAATCAACGTTCAAGATGCAAGGCGCTCATATCAATTTGATAAATGTTTCCGAGACCGTTGCCCGTGCTGCGCAGCCGTTGTAGAAGCTCAGGATAAGTCAAGGATTTCTCCGGCGGCGCATCTCCGAAGCCTCTGGTGCTCGTCCAGAAAAAATATCTTCCATCCGGCGAAATCATCGGCGAAAGCTCAGACGCGCTGGAGTTGATTTTGTCTCCGAGATTAATCGGCTTCGTCCACGCGCCGTTCCTCTGGTAACTGATGTACAGGTCAGACGCGCCCAGTCCTTCGGGGCGAGCAGACATGAATATGAGGAAGCTTTCGTCAGGAGCGATATACGGCTCAAACTCGTTGAAGCGCGTGTTAATCATGTCGCCTAAATTTTCGGGTTCAGCATATTTTCCATTAACGAAGCGGGCGCGGTAAAGGTCGTTTGCGCCTTTGCCGCCCGCGCGGTTTGAGCCGAAGTAGAGCGTTCCATTGGCAGAGACGGTCGGATACCATTCGCTCGCGGCGCTATTAACGGGCGCACCCAAGTTAGCGGGTTGACCCCACCCCATTGCAGTTCGCTGCATCATCCAAATGTCGAGATCAGCGTTCTGCTTGCCAGCGACGGGGCGTGTCGAGATGAAGTAGAAGCGCGAGCCGTCTGCTGTAATGAACGGATCGGCATCAGCGTATCTGCCAGAGAACGGCGCGACTTCCGGTACGCTCCATTTATTGTTTCGGTAATGTGAGACGACGATTGTCCAAAAGTTGAATGACGGCGAGTTCTTCAAGAAGTAAAGCGTTTTGCCGTCAGGCGTAAACGCCGGGTGTGATTCATACTCGGCTGCCGAGATAACGCCTTCGGCGAAGATCGTCGGCTCGCTCAGAGGCTTGTCAGACGAGTACGGATGCTTGGAACGGCGAGCGGTTTGAGCCTGCGCGAGCCACATAAAACATGTCACGCTCAACAACACGGCGAAGGCACAAGCCGCGTAATGTCGTTTTATCATCACCAACTCCTCCGAATCGTTTTAGCGAACACTAAGCTTAGCGGGACGGCGTATTGAAGATTCATCGCGGCACTTCCGTCGTGCTCAAAATCTCTGTGATCACGGTGTCCGGCGTTGCGCCGTCGAGTTCGGCTTCGGCGCGCAAGTTGAGGCGGTGGCGGAGCGCGGGGCGCGCGATGTCGCGCACGTCGTCGGGCGTCGGGAAGGAACGGCCGCGCATTGCGGCGAGGGCTTTGGCGCACATGAGCAAAGCGATTGAACCGCGTGGGCTTGCACCGTTGGCGATTGCAGGATGCGTGCGCGTGCGCGCGACGATTTCAACGACATATCGTTGCACGCCCCGCTCAGTCCGCGCCGCGCGCACTTCGTGACGACAACGCGAGATCGCGTCTCCCTCAGGAAGCGGGCGCACGTCTATCCCCTCCAAGCGGCGCGAATTGAAACCTTCGTCCCAGTTGCGCACAACCTGCTGCTCTTCATCAACTGACGGATAGCCGATGTTAATTTTCAACAGAAAGCGATCAAGCTGCGCTTCCGGCAGCGGATACGTGCCCTCATACTCAATCGGATTTTGCGTCGCAAGCACGGTGAAAAGCGGCGAAAGCGGATGGAGTTCGCCATCAATCGTTACTTGTCTCTCTTCCATCGCTTCTAAAAGCGCGGCCTGCGTTTTCGGCGGCGTGCGATTGATTTCATCGGCGAGCAGAATATCCGTGAAGATCGCGCCGCGCCGCAGGGCAAATGAAGACGTTGCGACGTTGAAGACGTTGGTGCCCGTGATGTCTGATGGCATGAGATCAGGCGTGAATTGAATGCGCCCGAACTCGGCGCCGATGATGCGCGCAAGCGTCTTGACGATCAAAGTCTTCGCCGTTCCCGGCACGCCTTCCAACAGCGCGTGCCCTTCGGCAAGGAGCGCAACGACTATCTGCTCAACAACCGCATCTTGCCCGACGACGACTTTGCGCAGCTCCGTTCCGATGTGTTCGACAGTTGAAGAAACGCTTTCCAGCACAAGTTAAAGGATGAAAGATGAACGCTCGGCGATGATGAACGCAAGAAAGAATTGATTGAATCATCCAATCTATTTTCAGTTCATCATTTGCGCGTTTATCGTTCCACCAATCCTTTCCAGAGAAGATCGTAGAGCAAGATTTTACACGCGAGCAGCACGACGGTGAGAAGAAAGACGCGCCGCAAAAATTTGTCGTTCATGCGCAGCGCAACGCGCCCGCCAATGTACGCGCCAACAAACATCACAACGGCGAGACTCACGCCGAGTTTGTAATCAACCAATCCGCGCGACATGAAGATGAGCGTGGCGACGAGCGACGAAAAGACGTTGATAACTTTCGTCGTTGAAACGGCCTCGACAAACGACATGCGAAAAAGCCAGACGTAAGCGGCGGTGAGCATTGTAATGTATCCGCCACTGAAAAACCCGCCGTAGATGCCGAGCGCCAAAGTTAGAGCGTATCCCGCGATCTCAAACGCCGGACGCGGCGCGCTACTTTCTTGAACCGCCTCCTTCGTTTTCGCATCACGTTTCAAGGCGGAAAAGAGCGCGACACCGAGCATTGAGATTGAGACAACCAACGGAAGCGTCGCCGTAGGCACGACGAGCACGAGCAATGCGCCGAAGATTGATCCGGCAATCGTCAAGAGGATCGTTGCGGGCAGACGCTTGCGATCAATCACTCCGCGCCCGACGAACGGGAGCGCGCCGCCGACGCTCATAAACGTTAACCCGAACATATTTGTCGCAATCGCCACGCGCGGATCAATGCCCGCTTGAAACATCGCGGGCACGGTGATGAGAGAGTTGCTGCCCGTGACAACGCCGACAATGCTTGTCACGAAAAACAGGATGAGAAGAATTAAAAGGCTGGCAACCGTCAATGTTTTCCCACTTGTCGAAGTTCGCGCGAACGCAAACGTAAACCTAGTTGTCCTTCAATCTCGCGCAGTTGAGTCGTCAAACGCAGCGCCGTTTGAGCAGAAACACGGTCGCCCGAAACGGCCATCTCACACTCGCGCATCAACTCTTCAAGCATCCTTCGATCAGAGCCGGAACGCGCCGCGACGCTTTCCGCGATCTGTTCGCGCGTTGCATCAACGGAGACGCCGCCGAAGCGTGCGAGAGCGCGGCGCGTGCGCGTGTAGATGTTTTCAACGGCCAAGTCATAGGCGCGGGCGCGTCCTTGCAGTTCGGCCATCGAGCGAATGAATTCAAGTTTTGAAGCGCGATCAGAGAGCGCGAGCGGAAGCGGGCGGGCGAAGCGGCGTCCGCGCGTCCAAAGAACGACGAGCGCGACAAGCAACCCTTGCGCAAACATCCACAACACGGGCGTGCCCGCAAAGTAAGCGAACAGTTCATTGCGCGTCGCGCCGTAGACTTGATGATATTCGTCGAAAGCGATCAGGTTTTCGCGTCCGCTGACGAGGTTCAAAGCGAGTTGAAGATTATCGGCGCGGCTAATGCCGGTATTGGAAACAACAAACGGATCACCGAGCAAGATGACGCGCCCCGCGCCGTAAGCGTAATCTACCAGAAGCGACTTTTCTAAATGACTGACCGGTGCAGGCGCGTTGCTCTCGGATTCAGACGAAACATCTCCGCGCGGAGCGGATGATGCAGACGAGGTTCGCTCCCGCGCGCGATTTTTTATCCGATCTTCCGCGCTCTTTACTGAATCTTCACTCGCCTTATCCTCTTCGTTCTGCGCTTCGTCATTTTCGTCTTCGCCTGAAACATCTGCGCGTCTGTCCTCGTCTTTGACTGGCGTGATGATAAAAGAACTGCTGTAGCGCGACGGCGCGACGCGCTCGACGTTGCGCGTGAGAAGCGTCGGCTGCGCGGGCGCGACCGGAGCGACACCTTCCGTCATCGCTTCCGCATCGTCGGCGGGTGCGTTGTTGACAGGGTTGCGCGAAAGCGATGTCGAAACGCTCCAAGTTTCATTCTCAGCGAGCATCAAAAGCGTGTTCGGGTTGCGATCAATGACGACGAGTTGTCCGCCCTGTCTGACCCAGTCAATCAAACTCTGCGATTCTTTTTCATCAAAACCGACTCGCGGCCTGCCGATAATAACGAACACTTGCGGGCGAGTCGCGCCGCCTTTAAGAAGTGCCGCAGGCGGTTCACGCCAACGCATCACCTTGTGTCCGGTCTCCTGCAAAAAATCGTAAAGGGCACGCGTGCCCGTCGCGCCCGCATTAAACGTCGAGCGGTTCGGACGCAACTCCGTATCAGCTTCTTCCTTTTTATTCCCGACATACGACGCGGCATTAAGCGCAACGAGCAGCCCCAGCACGGCGAAGACGGTTACAATAACGGTGAGGTGTCGGCGCATGAAGAATAAGGCAAAAAGAATGAATTACTCAGCCATGATAAAATGTGCTTACGCGGAAACGCTCCACATAATACTCCAAACAAGCGTGCTATGTGGAATGCTTGGTAGTGTCCTAGATTGGCTTTTTGAGCCGCATAAATAAAGCCTGAGAATTTCAAACTAGGGCACTAGGAGATAAAGCGGTTAACTTTTACTTATTGCATGTTTAGTGTTTAATTCTTTAGTGCTTGCTGGCAGCGAGCGCGAAATTCTCCCCAGTCGGTTTCCGTCGCGGGCACGAAGCCGTACCAGTGGCGCTCGAAACTTGCGACGAGCGGTTGCAGCGCATCGTGAAGCGAAGGTTTATTGCGCACGGCGAGCAGGTAATCGCGGTTGGTTTTGTGCTGCGCGAGTGGAAGCAGACGGCGGTCGCCGAGTTCGATAAGCAGGGCGATGTAGGCTTTGCGAATTGCCGCGCGCAAGTTTCCTTCGCGCGCAAGAGTTTCGGCTTCAGCGAGCAGATCGGCAGGAGTTTTCTCCGGTGCAATCTCTTCACCGAGCACTACGCGCACGCTTGTTCCGCCCGCGCTCTTTCGCTTGCGACGCCCTTGAATAAGTGGGACGAGTTTCCAGATTGCAAACGCCAACACTGCCAGCGCCAACGCGATCACGAACACTTGCGCCGCTTTGGAAAGGGATGCAACAGTCCCCGGCTCCAAGGGCTTCGCGTTGGGAAACAGATCGCGCAACCACTCGATGAAGCGTTGCCAGAGACGCTGGAGCGCCGATTCGCGCTGCACTTCGTTGGCGTACTCAGGGCGGCGCAAAATAGCGGACAATCGCCTGCGCGCTTCCTCTTTGTCGTTTGCTCCCGCGCTCTGTTTTTCTGCTTCGCTTAACCGCTCGTTTAAAGCTAGTAAGCGCACGGTTAGAGAGTTGAGCGCGTGAGCTTGATCTTCAGCAGTTAACTTACTGTTGCCTTCGTAATCCGTGAGAGCATCGTGAAGCCATGAATTGTTGACGCGAACGACTGTGCCCTGCCACTCCACCGTTTCGCTCGGCGGCAGTTTCTCGCGCACGAAGCGCTGGGTGTCGGCAAACCGTGCGCGAATCGTGGGTGCGTCACTTGAAGCGAGCGCATCAAGCGCAACGGCTGCTTCGCGCACGCGTCTGTTGTAGTCGCGGAGCGACGCGGCGTGTGCAGCACCAGTATCAACCGTTCCGGCGAACAAAACGCATATGAGCGACGCCAGCGCATAGACAGCCAAATGGGTTTTGTTATCGAGGACGTTCATTCAAGCGATGTTCATTGCAGCCCTAACACCGAACCGGGAGTTTTATTCTCCGTACCTCGCACAGATGCGGACGGGTCGGGTGAGGGAATAATTTTCGTCGCAGACGCTGCTGACGCGTGTCGCTCATTTGCAAGCGCGGGAGCGAGCGGCGCCGGGCGTCCGTCCGGCAGTTGCGGCATCTCGCCGAAGGCGCGCGCTGCCATCAGTTCTATATCATAACCTTCATGGCGCACGCGCTCGTCAATGTAGAGCAGAGAGAGTCCGAGCATCCAGACGGGCGCAAGCAAAATCGTGCTCAGTTGCTCGACGATGTTGTAACCGATCACGTACCACGCCGGATACTCTGTGTTCGTCCACGCAAAAGGATTGATGCCGTGTAAGTAACCATACCAACCGAGCGGCACAAGCAACAACATGAGCGCCGAGTAAGCGGCGAACAGCGTAAACAAAAACATAGCAACGAGCCGCCTGATGTTTCCGCGCGCAAGCGTGATGCTGCGTTCGACGGACGCGAATATGCCGCGCCCTTCGACGAGCATCACCTGCGGAACGTAAGCCGCGCGCCCCGCTAACAGAAAGAACAACCAGAGCGCGGCGAACGACATGCCGAGCGTTCCAAGAACGCCGAGCGTGGCCGCCATCCACGCCGGCGCAAACTGCGTTGACACACCGGCAACGATCCCAACCAAGATCAACGCCCAGAACCACGCGAAGCCGACGATCATACCCGCAAAACCTAGCCACACGCCGACGAGCACGGTTGCGCCAAGTAATCCCCAGAAACGAGCGCGCACGCTGCGGTAAACCGCGCCCCACGATACCCCTTCATTCCACAACAGATGCGCGACGAGCACCCGCGACGCCCCACCCATCACGATAAAAAACAGCAGCGTCCCCACCGCCCATACCGTTAAGCCAATCGCCGACAGCATGACAAAAGCGAACATCGCCCATTCGCTTTCCGCTACAGGAACTTGACGCACGCTCATCGCCCAGAGAACAGACCCGGCCGCCGAGACAATGACGGGCGGTGCGCAAACGCGCACCAGCGTCATAAAATGTCGGCGGTACAGCCGTATCGTGCGATCAATCAGATCACCCGCGCCAAGCGGGACAAATTCTAAATGGTTGATTGAAAACACGACAAAGTAGATAGACTATTGTCTTAATGAATTACTGCTTTCGCTCTTGTTCGCAAGTTTTAGGAGAGATCGATTTGCAACACTAAGCTTTACGAAGCGTCTAAGCAATACCAACTTCTTTCACTCAGTGGCATTAAAGAATTCGGAACCAAGCTCTTGATCAAATCTGAATTGATTTAAACTGAATGCGTAATTGTACGCTACAGTTCCATTTGTCGTATCAATAAAAAGATCGAGAACATAGGTATGCGGTAAGTTTAAGCCTGCTTCAGTTTTAAAATCAGAAAAATTCTCTATTAATTTATAACGTGTTTCTCTGTTGCCTGCGGAAGCGTCAACTGTTGTGCCAATTCGAGCAGCAATCACCTTCTCATACTGCGTGCGCACATGACGGAAATTTTCGACATCGAAATAAAGGGTGATTACTAGATCAGAGCCTTTGCGTGGCATGTATCTAACTTTATGCAATGGGCGATTATCAATCCGTTCAATTCCTTGATACTCAATTCTCGCGTTACGGCGCGATAAATCGCGGAGTGGCCAAGCCGATGAAAGCGCTCCACCGATCAATCCCTCTTTGGAAACATCGTTGTTTGCTATCAAAAAGTTTCCTAGTACAGAGCGAATGCCCGGTTTGATGTATCCGACGGTAAAGTTTTGCCCGTCGAATCCCAACTTTTCGCTTGGATAATCAGCCGAATTAAATTGGACGCCGATCAGATTCCGCGTGTCTTCAGATGCAAGTACGGCGCGACCTGTAAGCACACCTGCACCACGTCCGCGAAATGTGGCGCGACACACACCGAAGATAACATGGCTTTTATTTTTCCGGCGAGCATCAGATGTACCTATTGATTCTAGATGTTTGTTGAGCAATTGTTCAGCAGTCACCTTCTCTTGCGCTTTTACGGTTACGGTTAAAAGCGCGAGAACAAATGCTGCAATGAAGAAGCAGCCACCTAACGCAACCAACTGAGAACTCAATTCAACACGGGTGTTTCTCACTACTTCTCCTTTCACATCCCAAACATTCTATTTACCAGAAACAGATCAGTTCCTAACTATTTTCTTTAATAATATTAAGACCCGCTTAACCACTTCCATGCTGTTGCGAAAGTTGTTGTAGCAATACTTGTAAAGTGCGTCAATGAAATTTCGGGCACTGTTTCTCACGAAGACAGTGCCCGAAAAGTTTAGCTCTGAGCTGCGATAAGCCTAGAACTCAAAGCGCGCGCCGAATTGCAGGATGCGCGGAGAGCCGTTATCGCCGAAGACATCAACCAACCCGAAGTTATTGCTGTTTACGTTGAAGATGCCGCTGTTCTCGCCGTTGCTACTACCTCTAAGGAAAAGGTTGGTGTGGTTAAGAACATTGAAAGCTTCAGCGCGAAGCTGAATTCTTGTTCTTTCGGTGATACGAATGTTCTTGAACAGGCTTGCATTCCAGTTGAAGAACACTGGTCCGTTAATGAAGTTGCGCGATAGACTACCGGTTTGCCCCGCAGTGTTCTGGAAGAATACTTGACCTGCGAAAGCTGGCGTATTGATCGGGCTTGCGCCGCGCACTGTGGCAAGCACGTATCCAGCAGGAAGCGGTTGATTGAGATCAAATCCTGTCAACGTTGGTCTGTTTGCGCTTGTAGTATCAACCGCCGTGGCGAAAAGAACGCTCGGATTGATTGCGAAAACCCCATTCGGCGTTCTGTAGATGCCGATCAAGTTCTTGATCTCATCCTCAGAGAGACTTGAGATTGCAGTTTGACGTGCCGAACGGCCTCCGCGGTTAAGCGTGCCGCGCGGATCAAGAATTGA
>JACDAW010000019.1 GCA_013695245.1 Pyrinomonadaceae bacterium
ATGAGCGGCTCGAAGTAGCGGAGCATCGCGCGGGCGCTCAGGTCTTCACCCGTTTTCTCTTTGAGCACCGTGCGCCAATCGCGTGAACTGCCCGGACGCATGATGTCGCGGAGGAAATCGCCGACCGCCGCGTTGCCGTAGTAGTTCGTCGCGCGCGGGTCTTGCTTGAGGATGTTGCGGGCGATGTGATCATGGAGTTGGAAGAGGATGATGTTGGCGACGGCGTAATCGTAGTATTGCGCCGCGTCGTCGTTGATGTGCGTCTTGGTGCAAGCGTCGCAATATTCTTCGCCGCGCTCAAGTGGAGGAACGATGCCTTGATACTGGCGCGCGAGTTCCCACCAGCGACGGTTGAATTGATTTTTAGGCAAGCGACGCTCATACAGATCATACTCGAAGCGTGGCATTGTGCCGCCAGCGAAGGAATTGAAGACGACGTAGTTCATCGCCTCTTTTAAGAGCGCCTGCGTTTCGTCAACTTGCGCGTTGCGTGAGACAAGTCCGCGACCTTCGAGAAAGGGGCGCTGCGTGGCGGCTAATCCCATCATTGTGCCGATGGCTTCGTGATAAGCGCGGTTCGCGCCTTCGCGCAAGAGAAGCGGCACGTCGGGGTTTGAGTATGAGATGTAGTAATAGATGTGGCCGAGTTCGTGGTGCGTCGTCTCATACCAATCGGCGTTTGGCTCGACCGACATCAAGGAGCGCACGTCCTCGCAGTTGTTCATGTGCCACGCGCTGGCGTGATTGTTCTTTTTATAATTCGCGTTCGGCGGCACGGGGTAGAGCGACGATTGGCCGTAGAAGCTTTGCGGTAGCTTTGGAAAGCCGAGTGAGATGTAAAAGTTCTCAGCTTCTTTGACGACCCATTCGGGCGATTTACCTTTGATCGCGGCGGTCACGTCCAATCCCTTAACGTTGACGATCCCGCTCCAATCTTGTCCCCAACGGTTCGGCAGCCAATCGGCTGGAAGCTCGTCGGGCACAGGTTGATTGTAACGACGTGCGAGTTCGTAGCGGGCGTAGGTGTGGAGTTCGCGGTAGAGCGGGCGCAGTTCGCGGTTAAACCCGTCGAGCTGGCGGATCATCTCATCGGCGGTCATGCCGTAATCGGACACTTGATAAGTGTTATACGAGCGGTAGCCAAGCGGCTGGACGGTCGCGTTGCGGAGGCGTTGCAAATTTGCAAGACCGTCCTTCAAAGTTATGCCCACTTCTTTTGACGCAAGCCACGCGCGGCGACGCTCTTGGAGATCATTTGAAGTGATCAGAATTTCGTCAATGCCATTTGTCGTGATCGGTTTTCCATCAAGCGTGTAGTTAAAGCCGTAGAGTCTTTTGGTCTGCGCGGTTTCGGCAGCGATGCGCTCACGAACTAATTCTTTCGCTGTTTCAGGATTATCGGCCGCCATGTAGAGAATGCGTTCGAGTTGTTTCGTTTGGAGAGGCGTAAGCCCGTTGCGGTTTTGCAAAAGGCGCTTAGCGGCTTCGATGTTGGCGCGGCTTCCGGTAAAAGCGGCGAGTTGTTCGAGCGCGAGGTTCGTCCGGCGCGTGTTCGTGTCGTCTCCCTCGACGATGCGTGTGTTCGATTGCCAATCGGCTAAGACGTATGCCGTGCGCAAGTCGTTCCAACGACCTGTGTAATCGTCAATAAACTTCTGCGCTTCGGTGCGGGTATCCGCCGCTTTTACATAGCTTTTAGTGCTAGCCACAATCATAAAACACAGAACAACGGTCAGCGCGAGGGCAATCGCTTTGAAGTGAAACGAGCTTTCTTTCATCACAACAAACAAATTCCTTTCCTTAAACTTGATGACACAAGAAGAGGCAAACAAACCAAACGGATTTGCGGGAAGAGTGATGGCGCGGATTGTAATTAGCGGCCGCTCCGCGATTTTGATTTTAGAGTTTGTCTGACAGGAAGGAATTATGACGGGTACTGTAGAAAAAGCAAGAGGCCGACGACCCTCGCTATCGTCGGCCTCTTGTCTCAGCTTGCCATTCTTTTTGCAAAGAATGGCAGGCGAGATCGAGCACTATAAACCTTCCGCACCCGTTTGACAATCTATAAAACGATCCCCACGAGAAAAAGTTTCAGTTAAATATCGCTTGATTTGGAAAATTTACAACCCCCGCGAAATCTTAGCGAACAAGATGCGAACAATTTGATTATCTGCCTAAAAACCCCGCCCGTCAACCGAAAGCTTGACGCCGACGCTCACGCAAAAACCTTTAAGCGGAGTATAATCTTAAATCTCGAAACAGACATCTAAGACAATGTACGATTAATTTGATAATTTGCAAAACCACTTTAATTTTTGAGGATTTATTATGCCTAAAATCGCTGATATTGAAGAAACTCCAAACCCGAACGCCATCAAGTTTATTCTCAAAGAGCCGGTAACGTCAGGCGCGGCGCGCTCCTTTCAATCGCGCGTCCAAGCCGCTGGCGACAAGCTCGCTAAAGATTTGTTCGACGTTTCCGAAGAGGTCGTCTCCGTCTTCTACATGGATCGCATGATCACGGTTGAGAAGACGGACATGGCCGATTGGGACGAACTGCTGCCGCAACTCGCCGCTCCGATCCGCGCGGCCGAAGCGGCAAACGCCGCGCAACCTGCGACGGCCGCGTCTGCAGTTGGCGGAGCTATCGCCGCTGCAACCAGCAACGATCCGCGCCTCGCCGCGATCAACGAAATTTTGGACGAACGCATTCGCCCCGCGCTAGCCAACGACGGCGGCTGGCTTGAGATCGTTAATCTCGAAAACGACCGTTTAACGATCAACTATCAAGGCGCGTGCGGCAGTTGCCCCAGCGCGATCTCCGGCACGCTGATGGCCATCGAAGGAATGCTCAAACAGGAAGTTGACCCGGAACTCGAAGTCGTGGCGGTCTAATTATAGTTAGAGGTGGTTATGAAAATTTCAGCGCTACTGGTTCTTGTTCTATGC
>JACDAW010000020.1 GCA_013695245.1 Pyrinomonadaceae bacterium
TCTTCGGGTTATGCTTGGCTAATACCTTCGTGATTGCCGCCGTTAACGTCGTTTTCCCATGATCCACGTGCCCGATGGTCCCAATATTGACATGCGGCTTCGACCGGTCAAACTTTTCCTTACTCATCCTGCAACATCCTTTTGTTCAAGTATTTGTCCGCGTTAAAGTGTTACCGTTGATGTAAAGCCCGCGATGAGATTTGAACTCATGACCTCCTCCTTACCAAGGAGGCGCTCTACCCCTGAGCTACGCGGGCAACTTAAAGAATACGAGCGACATTAAATTTGGAGCGGGAGACGAGGCTCGAACTCGCGACCCTCAGCTTGGAAGGCTGATGCTCTACCAACTGAGCTACTCCCGCGAAGCAAAGTAGAAAGGCAGAAGGATGAAGGCGGAATGAAAACATTTAGCTTCATCCTTCCGCCTTCCTACTTCATCCTTTGCTTGGTGCAGGGGGTAGGATTCGAACCTACGTAAGGCGTCAGCCTGCCGGGTTTACAGCCCGGTGCCATTAACCACTCGACCACCCCTGCGCTTTTCAAAGACATAAGCCGGCGAAGGGACTTGAACCCCCGACATTCTGATTACAAATCAGATGCTCTACCAACTGAGCTACGCCGGCCCACTTGCAACATAGTCACTAAGCCCCGCTACAGAAAATAATGCCAGCTTGTGACAAAGCGGTCATACTAACAACCTCTTTTGGAAAACGCAAGCCGCTCAATACAATCTATGTTTACCATCTAATATACATACCCGCGCGTTTAACAAAGCAAAATTTGTATTGACGCTCGCTTCCAGATCAAAGTAGGATGGTTGGTAGCCCGCAAGCGGCTTTTGGATAGTTTGTCCATAATGTGCCGCTTGTGCCTTCACACTTTTAAGTTTCCTTTACCCCTTAACAGCGCAAGTTTGCTGGCGATGTCCTTTAACTTCCGATCAAATCTTCGAGGAGAATTTCCCGTGCCTAGTGTTTTCAACTCTTCTGTTCACAAAATTTTTAAAGCTTTACTGACACTGATTGTGTGTTTTCTTGCCGGTAATTACGCTTACGCGCAAACATCCGAAGCAAGCGCGCCGCAATCGTCGTCGCCGATGCAGCAACAACAATCAACCGTTATGCTTCCACAAGCCGCGCCTGCGCTAACTGTTGCTCGCGCCTCTGAACTCGCTTGCGGCGGGTTTATCGAGTATGCGCCGGGCGGAAACTATCTGGAAATCGTCGGGGGCGAAGAGGAACAGGAGCAGCGCGTTTATGCCGAAGGCGATGTGGTTTTTATCAACGCCGGACGCGGGCAAGGCTCATACCTCGGGCAAGAGTTCTCCGTTGTGCGCCCGCGCGGGCAGTTCACCACGCGGTTGACGAACAAGAAGGGTTTTCTCGGCGTTTACACGCAAGAAGTCGGGCGCGTGCGCGTCACGGAAGTTAAAGAGAATGTTTCGGTCGCAATCGTTTCAGCAACGTGCGAGACGATCTTAAACGGCGATCTGCTGCGTTCGCTTCCCGGTCGCGTCGCGCCACCAGCGCGCACGGAAACAACCTTTGATCGCTTCGCTGATCCGACGGGCAAGCAGATGGGACGCATTGTGCTCGCGCGCGACGGACGTGAGCTTGTGTCGCGCGATCAGATCGTGTTTATCGATCTCGGCGCGGAAGATAATGTTCGCGCGGGCGATTACTTGACGATCTTCCGTCCCGCAGGCACGGGCAACATCACGCGCTTCCGCGACGAGGAGATCGCTCTTGCGGCAAGCGGCGGATTTGAGAGCGAACGCTTTCGCGGCGGGAAATTCTCTAATCAAGCGCAGCGCGTGAGACGACCGAATCACACGGGCGTTTACGGCCCCACTGTTTCGACGCCGGAAGTTAGAAGCCGTCGCCCGCCCGTTCCGCGCAAAGTTGTCGGCGAGATGGTGATTCTCAACGTGCAACGCCGCACGGCGACGGCCGTTATAACCCGCGTCGCTCAAGAAGTTCATACGGGCGATTATGTCGAAGTTCAATAACATGCTTGCTGCGACGTCCACGCGCCGCAATTATAGAATTAGAAAGGTAAGGTAATGATCGGACACTTAATCGGAATGTCACTGACGTTGGTCGTGCTCGGCGGTTTGGGACTTGCTGTTTCTGTAGCTAAGAAATTTTAACTCTGCGTTGCCGCTGTCGCCGCACGCGCCGCTTCGCGTCGTCGTTCCGCTTCGCGCCCTGTGATCAGATCGTAGAAAGCGCGAAAGTAGCCGTACATCGAAGCGCACGCCGAGAGCACCACGACCCACAACATCGCGCGCCCCGCCGTATAGAGCAGCACTTGCCAATCGTTAACGCTCGTTGCTCCTGTGCCGAAGAAGTGGCGCAAAGCTGTTTGCAACTCCGGCGCTGTCCAGAATTGAATCGCGGGAAACGCGCGCCCGAAATTCGCCACGGGCGGCGCGCCAGACACACTCGATAAAATCAGCAAAGCGATTGTCACCACCTGCGCAAGCATCTTGAATTTGCCCATGCGCGAGGCGGCGATCACAAACCCTTCGGTTGCCGCCACCGACCGCAAACCCGAAACCGCAAACTCGCGCCCGATGATAATCACCACCGCCCACGCCGGTGCGAGACGATTTTCGACGAGCGAGATCAAGGCGGCGGACACAAGCAATTTGTCGGCGATTGGATCGAGGAGTATGCCGAGTTGCGAAACTTGATCGCGCCTGCGCGCGATGCGTCCGTCCAAGTAATCGGTGAGTGCGGCGAGCAAGAAGATTGCCACGCCTAAGATGTGGCGCGGCACGCCGAGCCAATCTTCCGCAACAGGAGTAAGAAGCACGACGACGAGAAGCGGAACAACAAAGATGCGTGAGAGCGTTAATGAGTTTGGTAGATTCACGCCTTCCAATTGCCTTCTCGGTCTTTTCCCACGATGAGAATATTGACGCTAAAGAGTTGAGTGTTATTCTCAGCTCTTTGCGGAGTGTATTGTTTGCCGCCGGAGAGTGTCAAGGTTATGCGGCGTCGCCGCACGATAAGAATTACACACGCACATGGGCATATCAAACGCGCTGCTGATCGCGCTTTTTCAGCAGCGCGTTTCTTTACCCACGTCACCGATCTAATTGCTCACTTGCTTCGCGCTTCGTCCCTCGTTTACAATCGGTGGTTCTGTCGCACGAGAGATTCATAACTATATAGCGACACTCTTTTTTCAAGCAATGGCAATTGATCGCATCACGGTGCGCGGAGCGCGCCAACACAACCTTAAGAACATCAACGTCGAAATTCCGCGTGATAAATTAACCGTTATTACGGGGCTGTCCGGTTCCGGCAAGTCGTCGCTCGCTTTCGACACGATCTACGCCGAAGGGCAACGCCGCTACGTCGAATCGCTTTCAGCTTACGCGCGCCAATTTCTCGATCAACTCGAACGCCCCGATGTAGATTCAATTGATGGGCTTTCGCCTGCGATCTCGATTGAGCAGAAAACCGTTTCGCGCTCGCCGCGGTCAACGGTCGGCACGGTCACGGAAGTTTACGATTACCTGCGCCTGCTCTTCTCATCCGTCGGGCAGCCACACTGTCATAACTGCGGACTTCCGATCACGCGCCAGTCAGTCGATCAAATCGTGCAGAACGTTTTGAGTCTGCCGGAAGGAGAGCGCGTGATGATCCTCGCGCCCGTCGTGCGCGGTCGCAAGGGCGAGTTTAAAAAAGAGATTGAGAAACTCGCCCGCGACGGTTTTCTTCGCGCGCGAATTGACAACGAAATCGTTTCGCTAGACGAGGAAATAAAACTCGATAAACGGCGCAATCACACGATTGAAGTTGTCGTTGATCGTCTTTTGATCAAACCCGGCATTAATGACCGCCTCGCCGAATCCGTGCGCACGGCCTTGAAGTTAACGAACGGCGCGGTGCTCGTCGCCATCGTTGACGGCGACGAGAAACTTTATTCCGAACGTATGGCGTGCGTTAACTGCGGCATCAACATTCCGCCGCTTGAGCCGCGCTCGTTCTCTTTCAATTCTGCTTACGGCGCGTGCAAACGCTGTCACGGACTCGGCACGGTGCTCGAAGTCGATCCCGCCAAGAGCGTGCCTGACCCGACGGTTGCCGCGTCCGCGTGGACGTTTCCCGCGACGGCCGACAAACAAGGCGCGGCGTATCTTCGCAGCGCGCTTGCCGCCATTATCGAACATTTCGGAGCAAACCCTAAATCGCACTTCGGCGAACTTACACAAGCGGTGCGCGACGCATTCTTTCGCGGCGTCGAAGGGCAGATCACTTTTCGTCAAGGTCAATACACTTACAAAGGCGATTGGCGCGGCGCGGTGCGCTGGCTCACTGAGCGGATGAGCGATGCGCCTTCAGAGAAAGTGCGCCTCGCGCTCGAAGAACTCGTTTCGACCGTCGCTTGCCCGGCGTGCGACGGTCGTCGTCTTCAACCGGAATCGCTCGCAGTGCGCATCGGCGATCTCGGCATTGCCGATTATGCGGCGATGCCGATTGAAGATGCGGTTGAAGCTTTCGACCGACTGCAACTCAACGAACGCGAAGAACAGATCGCCGGACTCGTCCTGCGCGAGATCAGAAACCGCTTGCGGTTTCTTGAAACGGTCGGACTCGGTTATCTCACGCTTGATCGCACGTCGGCGACTCTTTCGGGCGGCGAAGGCCAGCGCATCCGACTTGCCACGCAGATCGGCTCGCAACTGCGCGGCGTGCTCTACGTTTTAGACGAGCCTTCCATCGGACTTCATCCGCGCGATAACCAGCGCTTGCTTGAAACGCTCGCGCAGTTGCGCGATCTCGGCAACACCGTGCTCGTCGTGGAACACGACGAAGAGACGATTCGCCGCGCCGATTACGTCGTCGATCTCGGCCCCGGCGCAGGGAGTCACGGCGGATGTGTTGTTGCCGCGGGCACGCCCGCTGAAGTCGCCTGCAATCCTCAATCAGTGACGGGGCAATATATCTGCGGCGCGACGGAAATTGAAACGCCCACCTCGCGGCGGCCGCCGAACGGTAAAAGCATTACGATTCAAGGAGCGGCGCACAACAACTTGAAAGAGATCGATGTCACGTTTCCGCTCGGACTTCTGACGGTCGTCACGGGCGTGAGCGGATCAGGGAAGTCAACGCTTGTTGACGACATTCTTTATCCCGCGCTCGCACGCCATCTCTACAGTTCGATGAGCGAGCCGGGAGCTTTTCGTTCGATCTCAGGGCTTGAGAATGTTGATAAAGTGATCGAAATTGATCAATCGCCTATCGGACGCACGCCGCGGTCGAATCCGGCGACTTACACAGGATTGTTTACGCCGATCCGCGAACTCTACGCGATGCTGCCCGAATCCAGAGAGCGCGGTTACAAACCCGGACGCTTCTCATTCAACGTCAAAGGCGGACGCTGCGAAGCCTGCGAAGGCGACGGAATGAAGCGCATTGAGATGAACTTTCTCCCTGATGTTTACGTGCTCTGCGATGTGTGTCGCGGCGCACGCTACAACCGCGAAACGCTGTCGGTGAAATACAAGGGAAAGTCCATCGCTGAACTTTTAGATACGACGATTGAAGAAGCGCTGCCGATTTTAGAAAACATCCCGCAGATCAAACCGAAGTTGCAGACGCTTCTGGATGTCGGACTCGGTTATCTCAAGCTTGGTCAATCCGCAACAACTTTGTCGGGCGGCGAAGCGCAACGCATCAAACTCGCGCGTGAACTCTCGAAGCGCGCGACGGGAAGAACGATTTACATTCTTGACGAGCCGACCACCGGACTCCACTTCGCTGACGTGCATAAACTTCTCGACGTATTGCAACGCTTGGTGAGTCTCGGCAACACTGTGATCGTTATTGAGCATAATTTGGACGTGATCAAATCGGCGGATTACATTATTGATCTCGGCCCTGAAGGCGGCGTGCTTGGCGGGCGCGTCGTCGCTGCCGGATCGCCTGAGGATGTGGCGCGCGTGCGTCGCTCTTATACGGGACAAGCGCTCCGCCCATTGCTCTTGAACGGTCATGCTGCGACGCGCCGTGAACGAAAAACCGCGTAGTCGCTTTATACTGGCATTGCTTCGTATTTCTTCTTCGTTTGCTCTGCCGGAAATGCGCGAACATATCGCTTCAACCGTCGCGGACAAAATTGAAAGTTGAACGCACGCTTTTCCACTCCGAATCCGCTTAAGGAGTTGCTCAAAACAGCCGTGTCCATTTATGACGACGATTTGCGACCGATTGATCTCGCCGGTATCAGCACCTATAAGCTATCCGAGCGTTCAAGCAAAGTTTCGCTTGCGGATTTCGCCGCCCCCATCAACGAAACGAATTCACTGCGAGAATTCCTAACTGCGTTACCAGACATCTTAGCCGTTCGCACTCTGCGCGGAATCGCCGCGAACATAAGACGTGCGCGCGAACTGCGCCGCCCCATTATCTGGGGCATCGGCGGTCATGTCGTAAAAACAGGACTCGCGCCCGTGCTGATAGATTTAATGCAGCGCGGGTTTGTGACGGCCATTGCCGCTAACGGTTCGGTGCTCGTTCACGACACGGAGATCGCCATCGCAGGTTCAACTTCAGAAGATGTTGATGCGACTCTCGGCGCGGGCGCGTTCGGCGCGGCGGAGGAGACAGGAAGAATTTTGAACGACGCGGCGCGCGAAGGTGCGCAAGACAAAATCGGTCTGGGTGAAGCTGTAGGACGCGCTCTCACAAACATCAATCCGCCGCACGCCGAATTCTCGCTTCTCTGTTCGGCTTACAATGCTCGCGTGCCCTTCACCGCGCACGTCGCCATAGGCACGGACATTACGCATTTTCATTCGAGCGCGGATGGCGCAAGCTTAGGCGCAACGACGCACACAGACTTTCGTATCCTTGCCGAACTCGTGCGCCGTATGGATGGTGGCGGTGTTTATCTCAACATCGGCTCCGCAGTTGTTCTTCCCGAAATCTTCTTGAAAGCCGTCACCCTCGTTAGAAATCTAAATCACCCGCTCACGGATTTCACGACCGCCAACTTCGACTTCATCCAATCCTATCGTCCGCTCACTAATGTCGTCCGCCGCCCGACAAGCGAAGGCGCAGGACGCGGTTACTCAATTACCGGACATCACGAACTCACCATTCCTTTACTCGCTGCCGAAATTTTGCGCCACGAATAATACAAACGCAGGTATTGACAAACTCTATTTCCTGTCTTAAACTCCCCACTTCTTGAAAATGACTTTCATTTTCAGCACTAATCTATCGTTTATTTGAGGAATTAAATGACCAACTACCATTTTGCTATCTTCTGTCGGCGACTTGTTTTGCCAATCAATGCGCTCATACTGCTGTCGGCATTTTGTTTCACTGCGCAAGCTCAATCGCAGGGCAGTTCTGTTTTGGGTCGGATCGTTGATGCAAACGCGGCTGTCGTAAGCGGTGTCGCAGTAACACTCCGGCAAGCAAACACGAACTTCGAACGCACCACGACCACCAACGCTGAAGGCATTTTCAGTTTCAACGATCTCCCGCCGGGCAAATATCTTTTGACGGCGATAGGCGAGGGCTTTTCTCCAGCGAGCCAAGAGTTGACATTAGCGGCGGGCGAACGCCGCAATGCCGAAGTCACGCTCGCTCTGGGGTCACTCGTCGAATCAATCATTGTCAACGCAAGTCGCATCACGGGACGGCAGGAAGAAGTCGAACGCATTCCGGGTTCGGTTGATGTGGTTGACGCGCGCACGCTCGAAACGAGTCGCATCTTCACCACTTCGGAAGTTTTGCGCAAAGTAGCGGGCATCAACGTGCGCGATGAAGAAGGCTTCGGTCTGCGTCCTAACATCGGCATTCGCGGATTAAACCCCACGCGCTCCACAAAGGTTCTGCTGCTCGAAGATGGAATCCCGTTTACCTACGCGCCCTACGGCGATAACGCTTCTTATTATCATCCGCCGGTTGATCGCTTCGAGACGATTGAAGTGCTGAAAGGTTCGGGGCAGATTCTTTACGGACCGCAAACCGTCGGCGGCGTCATCAACTACATCACGCGCACGCCGCCGGTCAGACGTTCGGGTTTTCTCACCCTGACGGGCGGCGCGCGCGACTATTTCAACGGTCACATCAGCTACGGCGGAACGTTCCGCAACACCGGACTGCTTTTCGATTACACACGCAAACAAGGCGAAGGCGCACGCGACAACGTGCGTTCGGGTTTGAACGATTTCAACTTCAAATCCGTCACTGCGATCAACAACCGTCAGGCATTGACGCTTCGATTCAACAACTACAGTGAGCGTTCCAATGTAACTTACTCTGGCTTGCGCGAAGACGAGTATCGCGCCAACCCACGCGGCAATGTGTTTCGCAACGATTTCTTCTACGGCGACCGCTACGGCGCTTCTGCCACGCACGCTTTCGTCGTCAACAGCAACGCTGTGTTGACGACTAACTTCTACGGCGCATACTTCCGACGCCACTGGTGGCGTCAATCGAGCAACTCCGGTCAACGCCCGAATCTCCTCTACAATCCGACTACGCGCGCGGGCGATCCCGATTGTCTCAGCATCGCCGACCTCAATACGACGTGCGGCAACGAAGGACGCTTGCGCAAATATTATTTCTTCGGCGTCGAACCGCGCGTGCGTCTCACGCACAATCTTTTCGGGACACGCAACGAAACTGATTTCGGATTCCGCGCCCACTTCGAGACGCAAGACAGACAGCAGCAGAACGGCGATCTTCCAACGTCGCGTTCCGGCGCAATCGTCGAAAACAACGAGCGCAGGAATGTGGCATATTCAGGCTTCGTGCAAAATCGTCTCACCCTCGGCGATTTCACGATCACGCCCGGACTCCGCATCGAGCACGTTGAATACCAACGCACAAACCGTTTAGCCAACGCCGGACTCGGCGTCAGCGGACGAACAAGCCTAACGCAACTCGTCCCCGGTCTCGGCGTCTCTTACAACCCGAACCGCAGGTTGACCGTTTTCGCGGGCGTGCATCGCGGGTTTGCGCCGCCGCGCACCGAAGACATCATCAACAACACGACGGGCGGCAGCATTGATCTCGACCCGGAACTGAGTTGGAACTACGAAGTTGGTTTCCGCAGCGCGCCTGCAACAGGTGTGAATCTTGAAGCGACTTTCTTCCGCATGGACTACGAAAACCAGATCGTCCCGGCGAGCCTTGCCGGAGGCGTCGGCGCGACGCTGACGAACGGCGGCGCAACCATGCATCAAGGCTTGGAACTTTCGGGGCGCGCGGACACGGGCGCGCTCTTGCGCTCGCCGCACAACTTCTACGCGCGTGCTGCTTACACTTACTTGCCCATCGCCAAGTTTGCAGGCGCGCGATTCAGCAGCGTCAGCGGTTTCGGTGGAACGAGCGTAACGGATAATCGCCTGCCCTATGCGCCGGGGAACTTGCTGACCGCGAGCGTCGGCTACTCGCACCCCAGAGGCTTTGACGGCTTCGTCGAAGCCGTTTACGTTGGACGCCAATTCAGCGACGATCTCAACACGATAAATCCGACGCCCGACGGTCAACGCGGTTTGATTCCGGGCTACACGGCTTGGAACGCGACGGGCAACTACTCGGTTGAACGCCTGCACACCACATTCTTCGTGACAATCAAAAATCTTTTCGACAACACATACATCGTAGATCGCTCGCGCGGCATTTTGCCGAGTCCGCCGCGCGCCGTGCAAGCGGGATTGAAGTACCGTTTCTGAGCTTTCACAGCAGCCGCAAGGGAGGCGACAAACAAGGCGCGCGTCCGCCTCCCTTGCGTCAAATTACCACCTCTGAACGCCCTCCGTCGCTGTTTGCGTTCACATCAAATAGGTTATAATTCGCCCTCGATATTTTTATTCTTTCTTTGCGTCTCTTATTGCAAGACGCATGAGCAGAAGGGTACGACTGAGATACATGGAACAAGAAAAGGTTGAACACTTTCGCAGCGTTCTTCTCGAACAATTGCGGCAGCATACGGACAACGTGCGCGAGAATCAGGAAGCCGCGCTTGAGATGGTGGCGGCCGATGATGGAGTGAAAGACAGCGTTGATATGTCGCTGCAAGACGTGAGTCAAGAACTTCAGTTCCGTCTCGGCGAACGCGAATCGCAGATCGTGGCGGACATCGATCAAGCATTGCTCAGAATTGACGAAGGCGCTTACGGGGAATGCGCGCGCTGTGGTAAACCGATTTCGGAACGACGCCTCGAAGCAATGCCAACGGCACGCTACGACGCCGAATGCCAATCGCTCATCGAGGCCAGCCAAGGCTTGGATGACATTTCAACGCTGTAAGTTATTAGGCTAAAGTAAAAAGGCAAAAGTGCGGACACGCTAGAGGGCGTGAATCTCGAATCAAGAATTTCAGATTCGAGATCAAAGCGGCAAGCTTTGTCATAACTTTTGCCCTTTGCCTTTTTACTTTTACCTGCATCTACGCTTTCGGGTGCGTCCTGTCATACATCTCGATCAATTTTTCCATCGAAACGTGCGTGTAGATTTGCGTGGTTGAGAGGCGCGCGTGTCCCAAGAGTTCTTGGATATCGCGGAGGTCTGCGCCGCTGTCGAGGAGGTGCGTGGCGAATGAATGACGAAGCGAGTGCGGGCTGATGTCATGTATTCCGGCGCATAGTTCGATGTATTTATCCACCATGCGCCCGACCGAGCGCGTTGTGATGCGCGTGCCTTGATAGTTGAGAAAGACAGCTTGCGTATCGCGCTCCGGCAACGGCACGTTGTTAAGAAAAGTTTGACGCACGGGCATGTAATGAAGCACGGCGTGCAAGGACGGGTCGCCGAAAGGTATGATGCGTTGCTTGCGGCGTTTGCCCGTGACGCGCACCGTTTTGTTGCGGAAATCAATATCCGGCAGATCGAGTTTGACGAGTTCTGAGACGCGCACGCCTGTGCCGTAGAGGAGTTCGATGATGGCGCGGTCGCGCTTCCCCAGATCGGTTGCGATGTCTGGCGTTTCGATGAATCGAATCACGTCTTCAACTGAAAGATGATTCGGAATTTTCTTCTCAAGGCGCGGAGTCGAAACAAGTTTCGCCGGATTCGAGTCGTGCAAACCCTCGCGCACAAGGAACTGGAAGAAGGTGCGGAGGGCGGCGAGTTTGCGCGCGATGGAGGTCTTCTTTTTCCCCCCTGCGTGAAGAGCGGCCAACCATTCGCGGATCGTGATGTGATCAACGCTCTTAAGATCAATTGCGCGCCGCGCGCCTGTCGCCGGATCAACGGGCGCGAGGTGTTCATAAAACTGTCCGAGATCAATCGTGTAATTACGCAAGGTGTGCTCGCTCACGTTACGCTCGTAACGCAGGTGCTCGAAGAATTGGGCGAGTAAATTTTCCATAAACGCTGTTAAGCGACGGGCGAATAATGAGGATTATAGCGCATGTGTTCGACCGTCGTGAACATTCTCTTGATCGCGCTTCATCACCCGTTTGTTCAAACTCTTCCAAGACGTGCTTCACTGTTTATTTTGCGACACGACTTTATGTGGAGATTGAAAAGCAAAAGACATCACCAGCGATGCGCTTATAATCTTTTCAACTTCAGTTTGCTCTACGCTGGTCGTCGCTATTTCTTCGGCGTGTAATAGCCTTTGCGTGTGCGCACACGCAAATTCGGGCGCGACGGAACGTTGAGAGCGATAGTGCGAAAGCGTCCGTCGCGCGTGTCGTCCGTCGGGTAGTAACTTAAAATGTATTGCTGCGCGAGGTCGGCGGCGATCTGTTTAAAGGCTATGTCAAGATCGCTCGCTTGTTTCGGTTGAAATACTATGCCGCCTGTCTGTGCCGCCAACTCTTGCATACGCCGCTCGGCAGCGAGGTCGCGCAAATTCGTGTTTTGGCTGAGTCCGATCTGAATAATAAAAACCTGACAGTTTGCCGCCTGCGTGAGCCGCAATGTATCGTCGAAATCGAGATTGCTCGTTGTGTTCACGCCGTCCGAGACCATCACGATCACTTTGCGATCCGGCAACGGGCGCAAGAGTTTCGCGGCCTGCGCGATGGTGTCAAATAAGCCGGTTGCACAGTATCGCTCCTTGTCGTCGCCGAATCCCTGAATGGTGCGAACAAGGGCGGCCACGTCGCTCGTCATTGATTGTTCGAGAATCGGATCGGTGCAGATCGAATAGATGGCCGCCTTATCAACGGGGCGCAGCACTGAACGAAAAAACCGCACGCTAGCTTGTTTCTCGAATTCGCGTAACGTGTTAAGGCTTCCGCTACTGTCGAAGAGAAACGCCATCCGCACCGGAGTTTCAGAGCGCGTCAAATCGCTGATCGCTTTCACTCCCCCGTCAATGCGCAACTCGAAATCCTTCAACTCCAGATCAGTTACCGCCCGCCCCCGCTCGTCAACGACGGAGACGGGTACGGGAACGAGATTCGAGTTGATGCGAATCACTTCGTCCGGGTCAACTTCGCTCGAAGCGTTGGCGTTCTCCGCTGCCTCGCCTGTCTCCGGTTGCGGCGTTGGAGGTGGCGGAAGCGGAAGATTTGAATTGTTTCTTTCAGGAGTTGGTTGTGGCGTTGGAGTGACGGTCGCGCGGCGCGGGCGATTCGGCGCTTTACCTTGCGTCGAATCTGTTTGCGACGGTTGACGGCGCGTGCGTCCTGATTGCGCTTGCAGAAAAGTTGCGGAAGCAAAAAGCGCGATGATGCAAAGACCGGCGAAGGAGCGTTGCAACGCTCTTCGTCCAACGTATTTCGCTCCCCTCACGCGCCCGCGAACCGGGCGGAGGATTCTTCCTTGATCGTTTCGAGCCACACGTCCCATTCCTTTAATGCTAATTCCACCTGCAAAGCGTGACGTTCGCGTTTGTTGCGAAAGCGACGGCGAATTTCTTCATCGGGCGGCTCAAGCAAAGCGAAAGTGATATTCACCGGCTGGTAGTTTTTCGTGTCCGCGCTTGAAACGTAACGCGCCAAAGCGCCGATGGCGGTTTTTGACGGAGCTTCCACAGTCGCGCGCTCCACTGCCACTCTCGCCGCATTCACACCCGCTAACCAACCCGTTCCAACCGATTCAACGTAACCCTCAACGCCGCTGATCTGTCCGGCGAAGAACGTTCGCGGTCGCTCGCGCATCTGCATTGTCGGACTAAGGACGCGCGGCGCGCAGATGTAAGTGTTGCGATGAATTTGGCCGAACTGCAAAAACTCCGCTTGCTCAAGTCCGGGAATGAGACGCAGCACGCGCGCTTGCTCGCCGTAGCGTAGATGATTTTGAAAGCCGACGAGGTTGTAAGCGTCAGCCATCAAATTCTCTTGGCGCAGTTGCACAACGGCGAAAGGCTCGCGCCCCGTGCGCGGGTCAGGGAGTCCCTTCGGCTTCATCGGCCCGTAACGCAGAGTGTCGCGCCCGCGTCGCGCCAACTCTTCAATCGGCAGACACGCCTCAAACCATCGCGTCTCTTCAAAACGCTGCAACGGCACGCTCTTGGCTTCACGAAGTGCATCGTAAAAAAGCGTGTACTCGGCTTCGTCCATCGGGCAATTAAGATAATCATCACCGCCTTTGCCGTAACGCGCCGCGCGAAAAGCGATTCCTTTGTCAACCGTGTCGGCGGCGACGATGGGCGCGATGGCATCGTAAAAATAAAGCCCGTCGCCTCCGGTCAAACGATTGATCTCACTCGCCAAAGCGTCGGAGCACAACGGCCCGGCAGCAATGATCGTGATCTCATCTTCATTAACGCGCGTTCGCTCTTCGCGCACAAGCGTGATACGCGGATGCGATTCGATCTTCTCCGTAATCAAACTTGCGAAGCGCTCACGATCAACCGCCAACGCCGCGCCCGCAGGCACGCGCGTCTCGGCTGCAACAGCCATCACAAGCGAACCCGCGCGCCGCAACTCCTCTTTCAAAAGATATGGAGCAGTTCCCGGCTCATCCGATTTGAGAGAATTCGAGCACACGATCTCCGCAAGTTTTTCCGTGCGGTGTGCAGGCGTCTTTAAGACGGGACGCATTTCATATAGACGCACCTGCGCGCCCGCTTCGGCCGCCTGCCACGCCGCTTCCACTCCGGCGAATCCGCCGCCGATGACAACAATCTCATTCATTTAATTATCCTTCGGCGCGTTAATAATCGCGTCTCCGGCTTCGACGTTGAAGCGGCGGTAGTCGCTCCATTCCTGCGTGACGTTAAAATCTCCGCCACCGAGAAGTAGTATTCTGATCGAAGCATTGAATTGAGCAAGACGAGGCAGCCATACGCCGTCCGGCAGCCTCGTCTGTTCGACGACGAGCGCCGTGCCCGGTCGGACGGAGGCGAAGAGTCCGCCGCCGACTTTGAAGCCTTCCACCAGCCGCGCCTCGAAGCGTATCACCTGTTTATCAACCGGGTCGATCCACATGATGCCGCCGAGTTTGCTGACAAGAGATTCGACGCGGTTCGCAGGGCGAAATCCTTCACGCGGGCGGAAGTCGAAGACAACCGAATCGCGGTCGCGGAAGCGTTCGCGGCGCGGGGAAACGAGTTCGCAGGCGCGTAGAAGTATGCTCGTAAATTGCCGAGCGTCTTGTTCGTCGTCCTCTTGCATCTTCGCATCATCCGTAGCTTGCGCGCGCTTGGTGTCTCTCGCCTCGCGCTTCTGTTTATCCTTCTCTCGATTCCGCTCGGCTTCTTCCAGTTCTTCAGTAACGCGCTTCTCCTCGCGTGCGCGACGTTCGGGCGATAGCAAACGGCCGTTTTCGCTAATGAGTTTGAAAGCCGGACGGCGGCCCGGAAGCGGATAGACTTCGTAGATGCGCACGTTCTCTTTCGTCACTTCGCCGCGATTATTAAGCGTGCGCTCGGTCTGCTTCTGCTTAAACGAATATTGGTTTACGCGCTCATCAACGATTGATTGATTGCGGGCAACTTCGCGCAAGAGCGTCGCTACGTCCAACTCCGCCCCGCGCGGCGGCTCAAACGCCGTTTCACTTATATTCGCGTTGCGCCGCACAGTTTGTAAGTTCATCACAAGCGCGCCCGTGCCGCTTAAATTAACTTCGACGCGATGCGGCTCAAGCAACCCGCTCTCAGCCCGGTAATCGCTCAACCGTGCCAGCCAGTTTCCCGCATCATCTGTAATCCGAGTGAGTAGTTTGCTTTTCTGATCGAATTCATAACGCACGCGCGAATTATCACGCGCCGTGAATTCTACGATAAAGGATTGTTCGCCTTCCCTTGCTTCTAATGCCACCGTGCGCGCTAACAGGTTTTGCTTGCGGAAGTTGATGAGACGACTGGCGGTAAGCGTCGCAAGCAGACGCGCGCGCGAAGCCTCCGCGCCCGTCAGCGTGCTTGTTGCGCCGTCTATGCCGCGCGACCACACGGAGCGGGAAGTTGCCGCGTAAGTCGTTTCGCCGTTGCCGAAGATGAGATCAACGCGCGCCGAAGATGGAGCTTTTAAACTTGCGCGCGCGCGCCCGTAAGGTTGATTGTTAAGCTCGATGTTCCATTCGTAGCTCGCATCACGCATGTTGCCTACGCGCTTTTTGCCGCCGATTGCCTTTAGATAATCATCAACGATTCTTTCCGGCGCTGGAAGTTTGCGCGCCGCCGCGCGATTTTGCGCGACTGCCGGTGAGACCGTCGCCAACGCACAGAGCAAAAGGGCGAAACACAGTTTGTTTACGGTCATTTTCCCGCCGCACATTGCGTTAACGGGTAACGCGTCGAAATTTGCTAGGAACATAGACGTTAATGCCAAACGTGGTCTTTCAAAGTTAGCTTCTGCGCACATATTTCCGCAAACAAACATATAGCGTAGCACGATCCGTCATTGACGAGTGAATTGATCGCGCTACGCTTTTTCTTGGAGAAACTAAAAACCCGAATGGCGATGAATCAGCGGAGAACGTGGCTCTAGCGTGTGAAAGAAACCCAGCCACGCGTGAGATAGTCACTGCTAGTTAAGACGAACATGATCGCGAGCCAGAAGAAACCGCCGACGATCACCAGCCACGTCAAACGCGAACTATAGCGCACGTGCATGAAGTAGAGAATTACGAGCAGCGCCTTGATGACGGCGATGGTAAGCGCGACGACGTTATTGAGCGGGCCCAAATTAACAAACGCGACTCCAACTGTGATCGCGGTCAACACCATCAGCGCGCCGAAGATCAGGAAGTAAAGGTTTTTCGAGACGATATGTTCCGACATAAATCCACCTTATGCTCTGTTTAATTCCTCGGTCAGTGGCGGCCGATTAGATAAAGCAAGGGAAAGAGGAAAATCCAGACGATGTCAACAAAGTGCCAGTAAAGCCCGGCGAGTTCGATGTGCGAGTGATACTCCGGCGAATAACGATTACGCAGCGCGAAGAAGACGAGCACGGACATTACGCCGATGCCGATGATCATGTGTAGGGCATGGACGCCCGTTAACATAAAATAGATCACGAAGAACATCTGCAAGCGCGCGGGATCAACGTTCGCGGCCGCGTCCCCATGATGATGCTCTTCGTACTCCTCCATCTTTTTGTGTTCAACTTTGAAGTTCCGGCCGGGAATAGTGCCATGCGAAAACTTTGTGCCGTATTCGACGGCTTTAATGCCGAGAAACACAAAACCGAGAAGGATCGTAGCGAGGAGAAAGAGCACAAGCAACGACTTGTTGCCCGTCTGCGCGAAGAAAACGGCGAGCGCCATTGTCAGACTGCTACCGATGAGAACGGCCGTGTTAATGCCGCCGAGCAAAACGTCTAGCTGATAACTCCCGGCCGCAAACTCGTTCGGGTTGGAGGCGCGAAAGAGCATGTAGGCGAGAAACATGCCGCCGAAGAACATAATTTCCGTCACGAGAAACACCCACATCCCCAGCGTCCCGGAGTCGCGTTGCTGCTCCATGTTGTCGAAATGGTGCGCGAGTCCGGGATGATGTTCCTCATCGTGCGCGGCGTCGTGGTGCGCGTCCGCATGATTCAGTGTCTGTGTTGCCACAACAACTTTTGCTCCTTCGCTTAAACTTCTTAGTTGCCCGAATAACTCGAACGATCCGGTTTATCATCCGGCGTGAGTTTGCCGACGACCTTCATCGTCTCCTGTGGCGCAAACTCGTAAGCTTCCCACGTCACAATCGGAGTTTCAACAAAATTCTCGGTCGGCGGCGGGCTGGAGGTGCGCCATTCTAAGCCGGTCGCCATCCATGGATCATCGGTCGCTTTCGGGCCGTAACGCAGCGACCATAATAGATAGATTAACGGAATCGTAAATCCGATGGCGAGAATCGAAGCCCCCGCGCTTGAAAGCACGTTTAAGACTTGATACTCCGGCGGGTAAGCATGGTAGCGGCGCGGCATTCCTAAGAAGCCGAGCAAAAACTGCGGGAAGAATGTCAGATTAAATCCGACGAAAACAATGAGCGCGGAGAATCTTCCCCAGCCTTCCGGGTAGAGGCGACCTGTAATCTTCGGCCACCAGTAGTGTATGCCGCCGAGATAAGCGAGCAGCGTTCCACCAACCATCACATAGTGGAAGTGTGCAACGACAAAGTAGGTGTCTGTTAAATGCACGTCCATACCGAGCGAGGCGAGGAAGAGGCCGGTCAAGCCGCCGATGGCGAAGAGTCCGATGTAGCCGAGCGCGTAGAGCATCGGCGTGTCGTAAGAGATCGAGCCGCGAAACAGCGTTGCCGTCCAATTGAAAACCTTGATCGCCGAAGGCACGGCGACCGCGAAGCTGATGAATGAAAAGATCATTCCGGCGAACACGGATTGGCTCGAAGAGAACAGGTGATGTCCCCAGACGAGAAAGCCGAAGACGGCAATCGCAATCGAAGAGAAAGCGACGAACTTATAACCGAAAATATTTTTGCGCGAGAAGGTAGCGATGATCTCGGAGATTATGGCCATGCCCGGCAGCAGCATGATATAGACGGCCGGGTGCGAGTAGAACCAGAACAGATGTTGAAACAGCACGGGGTCGCCGCCAATGGTCGGATCAAAGATGCCGACGTGGAACGTGCGTTCAAAAACGAGTAGCAAGAGCGTGATCGCGATCACAGGCGTGCCGAGGAGCATGATGAGGCTCGTCGCGTAGTGCGACCAGATGAAGAGCGGCAAGCGAAACCACGTCATGCCGGGCGCGCGCATCGTGTGCGTGGTGACAATAAAGTTTAAGCCGGTGAGAATGGATGAAAAGCCGAGCACGAAGATTCCGAGTCCTGCAAGCGTGACATAGGTATTCGAGAAATTCGAGCTGTACGGCACGTAGAAATACCAGCCAGTGTCAACGCCGCCGATCATGATCGCACTGGAGACGATCACCGCGCCGATCATGTAGAGATACCAACTCAGCAGATTGATCTTCGGGAAAGCGAGGTCTTTCGCGCCGATCATTAAAGGCACAAGGAAGTTTCCGAGTATGGCGGGTATAGACGGGATCAGGAAAAGAAAGATCATGATGATCCCGTGATGCGTAAACAGTTTATTGTAAGTCGCCGCTTGCACGAGATCGCCTTTCGGCGTTAGCAGTTCGAGCCGGATCAGCATTGCGTAGATGCTGCCGATAAAAAAGAAGAAGCTGACCGAGAAAAGATAAAGCAGCGCGATGCGCTTGTGATCCTTCGTCAACAACCAAGACCTGACGCTGTAATCAGCGTTAAGGTAATTCCTCTCGGCCGGGACGGGGCGCATCCTGCCACCGGGACTATCTACGGGCTGCTCGAAGGGTTTGTCGAACGGTGAATTTATCGAACTCATGATTACTGATTTTCCCTTCTCGGCTGATTACCGCCACTGCTCGATGAATTCGGGCGACTTGAACCGGGCGATGCTGCATCATTAGCGCGCGTGCTGCCAGCGCCTCTTCCCGCTTCAGCGTTCGGATTCGTCGGGGCTAACGGATTCGATCTCAACGAATCAGGATTCGTCGTTCCCTGTCCTGAAGGCGACGCCACTCCGGTCGAAGGATTATTCTCGCGCGCCGGAGCGGTCGTTTGGATTCCGTTTGATGCTGCTGGGCTGAGCGATTTGATATAGGAGACGAGTTGCAACAACTGCTCTTCGGATACTTGACCTTGATACGTCGGCATAATGTTGCTATAGCCCGCGACGATCTTCGCCGAAGGATTCAAGATTGATTCGCGGATGTATGCTTCGTCAACCGTGACGTTTCCGCCGTCGGCAAGCGGTTGTTGCTTACCGAAAATCCCCGCAAGCGTCGGGCAACGGCCGCCCGCTCCACCCGCGCTGTGACACGACACGCAGCCCAAACTATTAAAGTGTCCTTCTCCCGCAACGATTGGCGACACCGCGTTGAGATTGCCACTCAACCAAGCTTCGTATTCGTTGCGCTCCATCACTTCGACGAAACCGCCCATCCCCGAATGATTCGTGCCGCAATACTCGGTGCAGAAAAGATGATAACGCCCCGTCTTCGTCGCCTCAAACCAGATGGCTGTATAGCGACCGGGCACCACGTCCGACTTGATGCGGAAATCGGGAATAGAGAGCGCGTGGATCACGTCTTCCGTCGTCATGATCAATTTGATCTTTTGTCCAATGGGCACGTGTAGTTCGTTGATCTCGCGCTGCCCTGTCGGGTGCTGGAATTTCCACATCCACTGTTTGCCGACAACGGAAATCTCCATCGCATCCTTCGGCATCCGATACATCGTGAAGTAAAGCTTTAAGCCCCAGCCGAAAAAGGTGAGCATGATGATGAATGGGATCACCGACCAGAGCGTTTCCAATTTCATCGAACCGGCGATCTGGCGCGGAATCTCGTCGGGGGCGCGGCGGCGGTATTTGATTACAAAGAAGGCTGCAACGATAGCGACCAGCAGTGTCATCACGGCGCTCACGCCCCACAGATAAAAATATAGCGCGTCCACTTCTCCTGAGATCGTCGAAGCCTGCTCCGGCAGCAAACGAACGGGCGATTGCAACAAAAACATTAAGCCGTTCCTCCTACTTCGCTTGTTGTCGGTCGTTCCATTTCGCCCGCGTGCGGTTTCCAACGTATCAACACGAACAGCATCGCCGCAAAACCGATCAGAAAGATCACTCCGCCCAGACGCAAAATATTCATCACCCGCGCGCCGTATTTTCCGGTCGCCGGATCGTAGTGATAACAATAGAGCAAAAGGCGATCAACGGGCGAACCGATCTTGTTGTCCGAAGCCTCAATTAATCCCAAGCGGATTTCCTTCGGCGCATACTCGATGCCGTAAAAGTAATGCGACAGGCGACCTTCGGGCGTGGCGACCATCACGGCCGAGGCGTGCGCGAATTGATTCGTCGTCGGATCATAAGCGTAACGAAAGCCGACTGCCTCCGTAAGACGCTTGATGGAATTTTCGTCGCCCGTCAGAAAATGCCAACCTGCGGCGGCGGGCGCAGAAGGGCGGTCGTAGCGCGTAAGGAATGTGCTTTTCTTTTGGCGCGCGAGTCCCGGCGTTTCGCGTGGATCGAAACTGACGGTTAGCACTTCAAATTCTTTTCCGACATCAAACGTCAAAGCCTTGAGACTTCCGACGAGACCGATCAGCACTTGGTTACAGAGCATCGGGCATTCGTAATAGACGAGCGATAAAATTACCGGCTTACCATGACTGAAGTATTGCCCAAGCTTAACCTGTTGCCCGTTCTCATCGCGGAAGACTGCATCAAGCGGTAGTTGTTCATTAAGACGCTGATCGATCCCAACGTTCTGCAAAGGGTTCGGCACATTGCCGTCCTGTCGCCCCACTTCCGGCGGCCCGGCATAGTAACCGCCTTGCATTCCCTGCCCGAAGGCGGGAACGACGAACGCCAACGAAATTATTAAAGCTAATATGGAAGCGCGAAAACGAGATGACGAAACGCAGACGCAAGAAAAGTTTTTGCGTTCATTCTTCCTTCTGCCACCGCGCGGTACTGCTTTCACTGCTTTCTCCTTTCATCCCTTCGCCCCGCGCTCTGATAGGTCGGGATATTGTCGAAGCCTTCAGGCTGCTGATTCTGTTGCTGTTGTTGTTGGCGCACCGGCAGATTCGATTCAGCTACGCGCCGCATCGCTTCCTCTATCGGCAAACCCACTGTTCCCGCGTTGCGATCAACCCAGTGGTAATTCTCCAGATCGTGATTCCATTGCTCGCGCAGCAATATCATTTCTTCTTGCGGTTTTCCGGGCGCTTTTGTAGTCGAGAGATCAACTCTTCGATTATTCTCCAAGTCAATTCCCGCGCCGGGCGCGAGTTGCAGACGCGGCGGCGGTGGCAAACGCTCATCGTCCTTGCGAGTCAGCGGTGAACGCGAACGCGCCTCTTCCGCGTCAGCCCGCTTCGCGCGCCAGTTAAGAAGAGTAAACAAACCGAACACGAGCACAAACGAGAACGCCAAAGCGATCCCTAAGCCGCCGATAAAGCGTATGATCGCGCTGGCATTAACGTCGTTTACTTCGTGCTTCACGTCCGGGTTGCTGATGCGCGAAACATCCGGTGTTTCACGGTCGTGATCTCCCATCATTTCATGTCCGAGCGAATCTCTCATAACCCTTTAACCTTTTTCACGCGCTTTCTTGCCCTTCGCCATCCGTCAATCATCAATGGTGATGATGCCCGTGATGCAACGCTTTCTCCAGCAGCGGATCGCCCAACGGCATGAGCGGACGCCTTCTCAACTGCCACGCGAAAAGCGCGAGCCATACGCCGCCGATCCCGATCAGTGCCGCAAAGCCAAACAAAATCGCCACCGGATTGAGATGCCCGACGTATGAGGGCGCGCCGTGCCCCCGGTGCGCCTCCGGCGCGATCAACCAGACGACATCAACCATGCGCATCAACAACACGAACAACGCCACTGCGCCGAGCGTGCGCGCATGACGTTTTAGATCGCGCGACAGCAGCAGCAGGAACGGTAACGCGAAATGAAAAACGATCAGCGCAATGCTCACAACCTGCCAACCGCCGCTGTAGCGCCGCAGATACCACGGAATCTCTTCCGGCAAGTTGCCCGACCAGATGATCAGCAACTGCGAAAACGAAAAATACGCCCACAGCATGACGAACGCGAGAAGGAGTTTTCCGAGATCGTGAAAATGCGCCGGAGCTAATATGTCGTTCATCGGCCGCCGCTGCGCTAAGAATACAGAGACGGCGATCACAAACGCGAGCGCGCTCAAGCCCCAGCCGCCCATAAAGAGAATGCCGAAGATCGTCGAATACCATTCCGGGTCGAGCGACATCACCCAATCAACGGATGCGAAAGTTGTTGTCAACGCAAACAAGACGAGGCCGGGGCCGCTAAGCGTGCGCATTTGTCGCTCGTAAATGTAACCGTTCGCCGGATCGTTATCCTGTTGATTTGACCACACGTTTAAGAAGTAAGAGAGAGCGCCGAAGATGGCGAAATACAGAATCGTGCGCCCGATGAAGAACGGCAGATTCAAGTAAGGCGCTTTCCATTGCAAAAACTGGTTTGCCTGCACTGCATCTCTGTGCGTCCACTCGTAAAGAAAAGGCGCACCGATGACGACTGGGATAAAGAGCAACAGCATCACCAAGAGCGTAAGCGGCGACGATGCCGCTTCAAGCACGCGACGGATCACGACGCCCCACGCGCCGCCCGCCAGATGTTGGATCATCAAGATCGCAAGGCATCCGGCCGAGACGCCCGTCCAAAAAACGAAGCCGATCAGGTACGAGTGAAAGAACTGTTCGATGTCGAGAAACGCTCCGAGCAGCGTGAGCGCGATGCCGACGACCGCTGCGATAAGCGCAAGCGTCTGCAAGCGTCCGACTTCGAGCGAAGCGGCGAAATCCGCGGCCGTTCGGTGTGCCGCATGAACGTCGTGCGTGTGAACTTCGCTCAATGTCCTTCTCCTCCGCCTTGGTGCTCGGCGTTTCCGCCTTCAAGCTGATTGCGTTTGTCTGCGGGAACGTCTGTCGGAGTTCCCTGCTGGCTCGCTTGCAGTGCGCGAATGTAGGCGGCAATCGCCCACCTGTCGCGCACCGGAATCTGCGGCGCGTAGTTTGGCATCGAACCCCAGCCGTTTGTGATCACATCGAAGAAATGCCCGACGCGCTCTTGCCGCAAACGATCTTCATGATATGACGGCGGCTTTTTGTAGCCGCGCCTGACGACCATTCCATCACCGTAGCCGGTTGCGCCATGACACATCGAACAGAAAATGTTGTAACGCTCCTTCCCGCGCACAAGCACTTCCATCGTTACGGGGAACGGAAAAGCGTCAACGTTCAATGGATCGGATTGACTCGCCTGCGCGCCTCCGCTTGCAGAGTTTCCGCCCGCCCCTCCCTGCTGTTGTTGTTGCCCGCCGCTCGCGGCGTTTGCGGCGTTCTGCGATGCGGAGGCGTTCGGCGCGTTCCGTTGATTACCGCCACTTGCTGCGCCGCCCGCGGCCGCATTCTTTCCGGTATAGAGCTGCCCGTCTTCGCGCAAGTAGCCACGCGGCACGGTGTTCGGCGGCGGCTTGCGCGAGGCGAGACCGTCGGCGAAAAATTCGCTCTTCTCATAAGCCTCGTAACGCGGCTGATCCTGCATGTCGCGCCGACATCCAGCGATAAACAGAACACACAAGAGCGCAACGAAAAGCACGAAGGCGCGCGCGTGAGATTCGCGCATGAAACGAAAATCTTTCGTTGCGCGCGAAACCCTTCGCGTTTCAACTTTGTCAACCTTAGTAGTCAACATCAGACACCTCACGCGAGTTTAAGCTTCGCAGGAAAAGCTTTGTCTCGTCGCGGTCGAATTTAGGATCGGTTGATTCGATCAGCAGAAAAAAGCGGTTGCGGCTCGCCAGTTCAAAACGCGGTACGTTAAAGACCGGATGATACGGCCTCGGCAATCCGTTCAAAACGATCATGCCGACAACTGCGGTCGTCGCCGCCAAAAGCACCGTGCATTCAAACGTCACCGGAATATATGACGGGATGCTGACGAGCGGGCGACCGCCGATGATGAGCGGGTAATCAACCGCCATCATGTAAGCCTGCATCAGAAAGCCGCCGATGCAGCCCGCGAGTCCGCCGAGAAAAATAAGTAGAGGCAAGCGCGTCTTCTTCGCCCCGACCGCTTCCGTTAATTCGTGAATCGGAAATGGCGAGAAGGCGTCCATCTGCCGGTAGCCCGCATCGTGCGCCTGACGCGCGGCATTTACGACGCCGGTTGGCGTGTCAAACTCCGCCATCAAACCGTAGATCGGTCGATCATCTCTTTGGAGTAAATCTTCATTCATCATAAAGCCGCTACTCCGTTTTCCTCTCTGCGCTCAACATAAAATAGAATCGTCGCCTTCGCTCCTTAATCGCCTGCCGCTGGAGAAGGTTCGGGCACAGTCGTCGTCGTTTCTTCCGTCACGTGGGACTGCGGCAGCAAAGTCCGCACCTCGAAGATCGAGATCATCGGAAGCAGCCGCAAGAAAACGAAGATGAAAGTGACGAACAATCCGATGGTGCCGAAAAACGTCATCAAGTCCCAGATCGTCGGCTGGAACATGCCCCACGATGACGGCAGATAATCGCGGTGCAAACTTGTGACGACGATGATGAAACGCTCCAGCCACATGCCGACGTTGACCACCATCGAGATTAACCACAACACGATCAAGTTCTCGCGCACGCGCTTTGACCAGAGAAACTGCGGGATCAATCCGTTGCACATAATCAGCGACCAGTAAAAGACGGCATACGGCCCCATCGCGCGGTTTTTAATCATAAACCATTCGTAGCCGCCCGCGTACCAGCCGAAGAACGCTTCCATAATATAGCCGTAGAAATCGATCAGCCCCGTCGCCAGCATGAGCTTCTCAGCATTGTGTATGTGGCGCATCGTGATGAAGTCTTCGAGGTGATACCACTTCCGCAAGGG
>JACDAW010000025.1 GCA_013695245.1 Pyrinomonadaceae bacterium
CGTCTATCCCGCACAATCACCGCATTGTTCTTGAGCTTTGCGTTTCTGTTTTCTTATGTTGACTCACACGCTGCTCCACAACGTCGCGTCAGCCTGCTTTTAATCAACGGCAAAATCTTTACCGCCGACGCGCAAGGGACAATCGCGCAAGCCATAGCGATTGACGACAATCGCATTGTCGCCGTCGGATCGAATGAAGAGATCAGAAAAACTTATCGAGCGGCGCGTACGATTGACTTGGCGGGCAAGCTTGTGACGCCCGGCTTTAACGACGCGCACATTCATTTCGCATCGGGCGGCTTATCGCTCCTGCGCGTTGATTTAAACGGCGCGCGGAGTTTGGATGAAGCGTTGCAGCGCATCGCCGCGCGTGCGCGCGAACTCCCCGCAGGTTCTTGGGTCTTAGGTCGCGGCTGGGATCACACGCTCTGGGGCAATCAGTTTCCGACGCGCGCCGACCTCGACCGCGTTGTGCCCGATAAGCCTGTATTTTTGCAGCGCGTTGACGGACACGTTTCGTGGGCAAACACGCTCGCTTTGCAGAAGGCTGGCGTCACGCGCGCGACGCAAGCGCCCGAAGGCGGCGAGATCGCCCGCGATGCAAATGGCGAAGCGACGGGAATTTTGAAAGAGACGGCTGCAGGATTAGTCGGGCGCGTCGTGCCTGCGCCTTCGCGCCTCGAACAGATGCAAGGGATTGAGCGCGCCTTGCGCGACGCGCGTTCCTACGGTTTGACTTCTATTCAAGACAATTCTGGTTATGAAACGACGAAGCTTTACCGTGAACTTTTGAGTCAAGGCAAACTCACCGTGCGCGTCGCCGAGTGGCAGGATTTTGAAAATTCGATTGAAGAACTAAAACGCCAACGCGCCGAGTTTGCAGTGTTCAAAGACGATCCCCTTCGTATGCGACTGACCGCGCTCAAAGGCTACGTTGACGGAACATTGGGATCGCGCACGGCGGCGATGCTCGCGCCCTTCGCCGATGACCCGCACAACTCCGGCATCCCGCGCCGCTCGCAAGAAGAGCTTACAAGAATGATTACCGAACGACATAAAGCGGGGTTTCAAATTGCACTACACGCAATCGGTGACCGCGCAAATCAGATGGCTCTTTATGGCTTCCGTGCAGTAGTGCTGCAACCTCGCCCCGTTGGTTATAACATGGTCGTCGGCTACCCAGACGTTTATGACACTTCACGTCGTCACCGCATCGAACACGCACAAGTCATTGCGCCTTCTGATTTCAAACGCTTTGCCGAACTCGGCGTGCTCGCTTCGATGCAGCCGTCGCACGCCATCTCGGATAAGCGTTGGGCGGGCGCTCGGCTCGGCGAATACCGCGTGCTCGGCGCGTATGCGTGGCACATGATGAAGTCTTACAACGTTCACGTCCCATTCGGCACGGATTTCCCTGTTGAGCCGATGAACCCATATCTCGGCTTGTTTGCCGCCGTCACACGCCAATCCCCGGACGGCGACCCCGCAGGCGGCTGGCTGCCGCAAGAACGGCTTTCAATCGAGGACGCCATTCACTGCTACACCTCTGAGTCCGCTTACGCTTCGTTTGAAGAAAAAGAGAAAGGACAGATCGCGCCGGGAATGCTCGCCGATCTCGTCGTTCACACGCGCGATCTGCTGACGATCAAGCCGCAAGAGATTTTACAAACCGAAGCCGTGATGACGATCTTCGACGGCAAAGTTATCTACGAGCGCACGCGATGAAATACAAAATAGATTCGACCCGTTTAGCTTTACTCGCCACGCTTCTCGCCAGCCTTCTGCTCGTCGCGCTCATGCGAGCCTATGCGCCGATGCGCGCGAACGATAACGCCGCGACAGCAAACATAACTGCCGCGCAACCAACAAGCCCGCCGAAGATTTCAAACAACAATCAAGCGGCGGACGCCACACCAACGCCGCTAAGCGCGGAAGATACTCGCTTCGGTGGTGGGTTATGGTTCAAGTCGGAGAAACTTGAAATACGACACACTAAGCGGAAATTTACGATTAAGGTTGAATACCCGCAACTTGTCAGCGACACAAACGCGAACGACGCGCGCGTTCAATCTTTTAATCGCGCATTGCAACTCTTTATCAAGAACAAAATAACGCGGGAATATCCTGACGTGCGTGATGCTAAGAAAGAAAAGAGCGAATGGGCTGATTTCGAGGAACAACTCAATGGCAATTATGAAGTCAGCTACGCTTCCGATGAAATCATTAGTGTTGTTTTCTCCGTTTTCATTGCCCCTTGGGGTGCGGCTGGTGCAAGCGGTTTCCCTTATGTTTTCAACTACGATTTCCAAAAAAGTCGGCAACTCTATTCGCGTAACATTTTCAAGCCGCGCTCGGGCTATGTACGTGCGCTGATGAGTTATTGTGAGCCGATACTACAAGATCGTTACGGTGGTTCCTTATCGTATTTGGCCGTCGCCCAACGAGCTAAAGAGTATGAACAACTCGGTATTACCAAAGAAGGCGTTAACGTTGTCTTTGACGAAGGCAGTTACGCGCCGACTTCGGCTGGCATTCACAGCGTACTCGTCCCGTTTGAAGTCATCAAAGATAAACTCAACCCGCGCAGCCCGGTCGCAAGGCTCGCAAGTATGG
>JACDAW010000041.1 GCA_013695245.1 Pyrinomonadaceae bacterium
GCGTCAAATCCATTGAGTCATTTAAGACAAGTACGACGTTCGGCAATTGGCTGACGTTAAACACCATCGAGAGATTACGCTGGCGGGCAAAAGCCGTTAACGCCGTGTTGATGTCGGTTTCAATGGGAGCAACAACTTCGCCCAGACGCCGGTCATAAGCACGCTGCGCGTCTTCGCCTTTACGGGTGAACTCGACCTGCATCTGCTCAATTCTTTGCTGCTCACGGGCGTTTGCCGCTGCGTCTTGCAGTTGTTGTTTGTTTTGCAAAGCCGTGGTTGCATCTTGGATGTTTTTACGCAACGTTTGCAGTTCGGCGTTACGTGGTTGGAATTCACGATTGACCCCGTTCAATGCGTTGACGAGCCGTGTGATGCCCGTTTTCGGATCGCCGAAAGCAGCGGTGTTAACGATGCCGATGGCGTTTGTCGAAGATGCGCCACTGCTGCTGGTAGCGGGGGGCGCCGTCGCGGCCGGGCGCGGAGTCTGGGCGGCCGGGCGTGCTGCCTGTTGCGCGCTGACGGGCGCGAGAGCGAGAACCGCAACGAAAAGGGCGGCGAGCGTGAAAGTGCGAAATGTCTTCATAGCTATTTAAATACTCCTTAATAATTTAGAGCCAATTACGTTTAGAAAGTCCGCCCGATGCTGAAGCGGAAAACTCTTTTGCGTTCAAATAAGTCCGTGCGCGCATTCGGATTATAAGCGAAAATCAGGCGAAACGGGACGTTGACGACGGGAACTTGGATGCGTAATTCACCGCCGACGCTTGCCCGATAATTGCCGATTCCCGAAAAAAGCGTGTCTTGAAGGCGCACCACCGTGTTGGTTTGCGCTTCGCCGCGCAGGAAAGCCTGTTGGAAGCCGAAGGGTAGTCCCGTCAACGGGTCGGTGGGGCCGATGCGCAAAGCATTGTTAAGTTCTTCCTGCGAGACAAGCCGCGCGTCGCGTAAGACGACTCCGCCGCCGAACTGCGAGAGGGCGAGTTGCGAATTGTTAAGCGCCGCGAGCGTGCTTAAACTTACGCCAGCCACGCCACCACGCAACGGAATCGCCCCGACCGTTTGCAGAAACGGATCGTCCGAAAGGAAATTGGTGTTGATGAATTGATTCTGGGATTTGCGCAAATTGAACGCCGAGCCGATATCTAAAAAAGCGGCGGCGCTGACGGGGCCGAAAAGTGGAATACGATACTCGAAGTTGCCCAAGAGTTGCGTGTCGCCGCCGATGGTCGGCAGAGCGAAAGCCGGAAGGTCTTGGTTAATGCGCACCGGATTTGTGCCGCTCGCGCCGGTGAAAACGCCGATGTTGGCGAGCGCCGGGTTGAGTCCGGCGATGGGCACAGGTGTCCCCGCCGCGTTCGATGCGAGCACAACATTTTGTGAGGAGATAAATGTGTCAATCGGCGTGCGCGGGCTGATTTGGCGCGGCTCGAAGCCGCGAATCGTGAATTCGTCTCCTAAGAAGAAGCGCTCGAAGATCGGCACGCCGTTGATAAAGGCGAGCGAATTCGAGTTGCGAATTTTGTCGGTCGTTGCAAAGCTGCCGATGAAACCGGCGACGACGCGGAAGGCGAAAACTTCCGGGTTATCCGAACGCTTGCGGCGCACGGGGATAAACTGCGAATAGGTGGCGAAGGGTTGATAGGTGCGCACATCTCCGCCGAGTCCGGCGAAGGCAAGCGAGAGCGCAAGCTGTTTTCCCGTTGTCGGATCGATACTCGCGTTGCGCGTGTCATAGACGAAGGTCGGCGTAATGCGGCTTGTGACAATGCCGGTTTGACTGTAGATGACAGGGATAAACGTTGCGGCGTTCCCTTGCGCATTCACTTCCGGGTCTTTCACGCTTGTGCGCGAAAGCGAATAAGACAAACCGATGCGCGAGGCTTGTGTGAAGTTTGAGCGACGGCGATAAAACTCTGAAAGGCGCGAGCTGGCAAAAAACGAAAGTCCGAGTTCGTCTTGCGTAAACAGATTTTCGCTGTTCGTGCTGGAAAAATCGAACGGGTTAAGAGCCGCCTGTTGCGCCGCCGTGTTCTGCGACAGGAAAGTGCCGGGGCCGACGAACTTCAATGAACGAGTGTAAATGGTAAACCCGGTCGTGATCGGACGATTGCGGATGTATGGTTCGGTGAACGAAAAATAGAACGAACGCTGGCGGTTACCGTAAGCGAGATTAAACGAAAGCGTTTCGCCGCGACCTAAGAAATTATTCGTCGAATATTCCAAGCCGAAGAACGAGCCGCCGATGCCGGAGACGCCACCGTTGAAAGATATTTGCTGGCGACCGCGTTCGGCCACCTTAACGGTTAAGTCAACCGTTCCCTCTTCTTCATCCGTGCGGAAATCGGCGTCGCGGTCTTTGTCAATCGGATCGAAGAAGCCGAGTTGGTTAAGAAAGAGAACTGATTGCTCAAAGCGAAGCTGATTATAAACGTCGCCTTCGTTAATCAGGACTTCGCGGCGCAGAACATTGTCGCGCGTAAAGGTGTTGCCCAAGAATTCGA
>JACDAW010000044.1 GCA_013695245.1 Pyrinomonadaceae bacterium
CGTAGATAAAATAAAGCGCAATAATGCCGACAAGCATCAAGAGGCTTCCGGCGGCCGTGTAAATGAAAAACTTGACGGCCGCGTAAGTGCGTTTCTCGCCGCCCCAAATACCTATGAGGAAGAACATTGGCACGAGCGACGCCTCGAAGAAAAGATAAAAGATGAGTAGATCGAGCGAAACGAAAACGCCGATCATCGCCGCTTCAAGCAAGAGGAGAAAGGCGTAGTAGGCGAGCGGTCGCTTCGTCACCGAATTCCAACTCGAAAGAATCGCAATCGGCATCAGCAGCGTTGTCAGCAGCACAAGCCAGAGACTGATGCCGTCAACGCCCAAGTGATAACGCGCGCCGATCTCGCCGATCCACGAATCGTTTTGAACAAAACGAAATGCGCCCGTGTCCGCGTGCAGTCCGGTTAACAGAACGAGCGAGACGACGAAGGTAATCGTCGTACAGAGCAGCGCGATCCAGCGATAATGCGTGTCGCGACGGTAAGGCGCGTAGCCATGGGCGAGCGCGGCAATCGCGCCGACGACCGGAATGAGGATGAGCGTTGTCAGTAAATATTTTTCCATACGAGAATCGTGGAAGTTATCTCAAACTGTTTACAACAAGCACTGTAAAATAACCGACGACGACGAGCGCGCCGAGCAGAATGATCGCCGCGTAAGAGCGCACAAATCCGGGCTGGAGACGCCGCGCAAGTCCTCCAAAGCTTTGTGCGGCGCGCCCGACGCCGTTTACCATTCCGTCAATCACGCCTGCATCGAAAATTTTCCACAAGCCTTCGCGTGAACCGACCTTGATCGGGTTAATGATCGTCGCATCGTAAATTTCATCAACGTAGTATTTGTTTTCAAGCAGACGCGGCATCCGCAGAAGCGGTTGACGCTTAAAGACAAGCCACCCTAAGCCGATACCCGCGAGAGCAATGATGATCGAGATGCCTGTAAATAGCTGCTCCTTGCTGACTTCTTCCGGCGAATGACCGTGCTCCGCAGAAGAAGCGCCGCCGCCTTGCGAGCCTTCACCGACCGTTGCGGGCGTGACGCCTTCACCGCCGTGCGTTGTGTTGCTTGCTGTTTCGACAGGCGGGTGTGTAGCTGCATCGCCCGATGCGGACGTATGACTCGCCCCGCGTTCCGGGGCGTGCGCGACGGCGGGTTCGAGAACGTGCTCGAAATAGTTGGCGTCCTTCACCCCGATGATTGAACTTAAAGCGTAAGGCACGCCGATCAGCCCGCCGAGAGTTGAAAGAACGGCGAGAATGATGAGCGGCAAGGTCATCACAAGCGGCGATTCGTGCGGCACTTGTCCGGGAGCTAAACCGTGATGCTCGTGCGCCTCTTCGTCATCATCGTGCGCGGCGTGCGCAGATGTGGTGTGCGGTGTGCCGTGCTCATCGCCGACTGTGTCGCCGGGTTGATGCTGCGGGCGGTCGCCTGCCGAAGTTCGTTGCGCATCATGCGGCTTCTCATCCACATCGTAAGCGTGAGCGTGCGCCTCGTCCGCCTGCCCGCCCGCCGGAACTTCGCGGAAACGCTCCGCGCCCCAAAATGTCATCACCATCATGCGGGTCATGTAAGCGGCCGTGAGCAAAGCGGTCAGCGCGCCGACGACCCACAAAATTATGTTCGCGCCGTTAGGGATCGCCGCATTATTTGCGCTCCACGTTTTCCACAGAATCTCGTCCTTCGAGAAAAAACCAGCGAAGATGGGGACGCCGCTAATTGCCAGCAAGCCCGTTAACATCGTTGCAAACGTGATCGGCATGTACTTCTTCAAGCCACCCATCCTGCGCATGTCTTGCTCGTGGTGCATCCCGTGAATCACCGAGCCTGAGCCGAGGAAGAGAAGCGCTTTAAAGAAAGCGTGCGTCATCACATGGAAGATCGCGGCGACAAACGCGCCGACGCCGCACGCGAGCATCATGTAGCCGATCTGCGAAACGGTGGAATAGGCGAGAACTTTTTTGATGTCGTTCTGCGCGAGTCCGATGGTGGCGGCAAAGATCGCGGTCGCCGCGCCGATAACGGCGATAATAAACATCGTGGTCGGCGCGTGGACGTAAATTTGTGAGCAACGCACGATCATATAGACGCCCGCCGTGACCATTGTTGCCGCATGGATAAGCGCGGAGACGGGCGTCGGCCCCGCCATCGCGTCAGGCAGCCAAACGAAAAGTGGAATCTGCGCGCTTTTGCCCGTCGCGCCGATGAAGAGAAGGATCGCGGCTGAAGTGATGCCGCCTGCGAAGAGCGCTCCCCACGTGAAAGGATCGGCAGCCATCGCGCCAATCGTTTGGAGCGCGCTCGCGACAGGAACACCGATTGAGGTTTTATCGAAGAAGCTGATCGAAGGTCTGCCAGCTTGCGCTGTCAAAAAGAAGACGAACATGATCCCTAAGATCACGCCCCAGTCGCCGATGCGGTTGGCGATAAATGCTTTCTTCGCCGCGTCGCCCGCTTCTTTACGGTCAACGTAGTAGCCGATCAAAAGATATGAACAAAGCCCCACGCCCTCCCAGCCGACGAACATCAACAGCAGATTGTCAGCCAAGACGAGCGTGAGCATCATAAACATGAAAAGGTTCAGATAAGCGAAAAAGCGATACAAGCTTTTATCGCCGTGCATGTAGCCCGTCGCAAAGACGTGAATCAAAAGTCCGACGAAGGTGATGAAGAGCGCGTAGATGCCGCTCAAGCGATCCATCGCAAAGCCGAAGTCGGCGCGAAAATCGCCAACCTGCATCCATGTCCAGAGGTGACTTAAGACGGGGCTGTTGCTATTGAGCGCGCCGTCGTGCCCGAAGGCGAGCATGAAAGATAGGACAGTCGAGACGCCGATTGAAGCGCACGCGACCGTGCCGATAAACGCTTCGCTGCGCACGCGGCGACCGACAAGCCAATTGATGCAAGCGCCAACGAGCGGCGCAAAGACGATGACGGAGAGCCAATGGTTAGTCATAAAATCAGTTCATTGATTCATCAGTTCACTGATTCATCGTGCAACTGAGTCAATGGAACAATGGATCAAATTTAGAATCTCAATACGTTCGCTTCGTCAACGTCTAAAGATTCGCGGTTGCGAAAGATGGCGATGATGATTCCTAAGCCGACGGCCGCTTCGGCCGCCGCGACCGTCATCACGATAAAGACGAAGAGTTGCCCCGTCACGTCGCGGAAGTAAGATGAAAACGCCACGAACGTTAAGTTCACCGCGTTCAACATCAGTTCGATGCACATAAACATCGAGATCGCGTTGCGTTTGAGTAACACGCCCGCCGCGCCGATGGTAAACAGCATGGCGGAAAGAACGAGATACCACGATAAAGGAACCATAAGTTTTAATCTCCTGCCCGGCTCGGCGTCACCTTATTCAAATCTAAAACGCGCGCCGCCTCAGTCGTTGTGTCTGACTTAGTCTCGGTCGCATCGCCAATGCGTCGCGGATCAACGCGCTCCATCGTCAACACCGATGAGCTGGGAATGACGCCCGCGCCCGGAGGCACGGCGATGCGCCGCGCAAGCGTAATCGCGCCGACGATAGCCATCAGAATTAACACGGAGGTGATCTCAAACGGCAGCAGATATTTGGTAAATAACCCGGTGCCGATTGACGACGTAAGCCCGACGTTTGAATCGGCAGCAGTCCCCACCGGGCTAAGCGGACTGAAAGGCGAAGCCTCCACCGAGTAAATGAGAAACGCTACTTCGGCGATGAGAACAGCCGCGAGAGCTACGGCCGTCGGAATCAGAAAATGCAGGCGCACAGGACGCCGCACTTCTTCCTCGACGTTTAAAAGCATGATCACGAATACGACCAAGACCATGATCGCGCCCGCATAGACGATGACTTGAACAGCGGCGATAAACGGCGCAGCAAGCAAAACATAGAGGCACGAAAGCGAGATGAAAACTCCGATCAAAGAGATCGCGCTATAGAGTGGATTGCGCTGCGCGACCACCGCAATCGCGCACCCGATGGCCGCTCCCGCAAGGATGATAAAGAAAATGCTTGTGATCATAAGAAAACGATTCAACCGCTTTCCAGTTTAAAGCACGCCGAAGAAAGCGAGCGTTGAGGTGATGATGATGTTCAAGATTGCGACCGGCAGAAGAAACTTCCAGCCGAAGTTCATCAACTGATCGAAGCGAAAGCGCGGCAGCGTCCCGCGCAGCCAGATGTAGAGAAACAGAAAGAAAACAACTTTGCCCAAAAAGTAAAACGGGCCGAGAATCGGAAGTTGCGCGACGCCCGGCCCTTGCCAGCCGCCTAAGAAAAGCGTCGCCGCCAACATCGAAACCGTAAACATGTTGACGTATTCGGCCATAAAGAAAAGCGCGAATTTCAGCGCCGAATATTCGGTGTGAAATCCGGCGACGAGTTCCGTCTCCGCTTCCGGCAGAT
>JACDAW010000064.1 GCA_013695245.1 Pyrinomonadaceae bacterium
ACGAATTCCGCTTCCAATTTGCGCGCGACCGCGAACCCGGCGAAGCCAACAGCGACGATCCTGAAGCCTTGATCGCGACGGGCGCGGGCAATCTCTCCATCGGTCGCAACAACTTCAGCCCGCGCGAGACGACGATCAAGCGCGCGCAGTTTGTTGACAACGTTTCCTACGTCACGGGTCGCCAAAACATTAAGTTCGGCGTCGATCTCAATTTCGACCGCATCTTCAACTTCTTTCCCGGACTCTTCTCCGGCTCTTACACCTTCTCACCGATTGACACGAACGGCGACGGGATCGTTGAAAACGGTTACCAAGCTTTCGAGCAGCGCGTGCCGACCGCTTTCACGCAAAACTTTCCCGGCGCGAACACAAACGGGGCGACGACGAGCCCTGACAGCACCGAATACGCCTTCTACTTGCAGGATGATTTGCGCATCACTCCGCAGCTAACGCTTAATCTCGGCTTGCGCTACGACTATCAAGATTTAGCCGAACCGCGGGTGCGCAATCCCGATCCGGCGCTGCTCGCCGCCGGTTTCGACACGAGCCGACGCCCGCGCGACCACAACAACTTCGCGCCGCGCTTCGGACTCTCTTACGCCTTCAGCGAACGCACGGTAGTGCGCGGCGGCTACGGCGTTTTCTTCGGTCGCACGCCCGCCATTATGCTCGGCACGGCGCATAACCAGAACGGCATTAGCATTACTGGCGTTAATCTTAACGCCGCGCAAATTCGCTCCTCAGGACTCATCTACCCGAACATCTTTACGAGCGTTCCGACCGGGGTTGCGCCTGTGAGACCGAATCTCTTTCTCTTCACCGACGGCTATGAACAGCCCGTTGTGCAACAAGCGCGTTTCGGAGTGGAGCACGAAGTTTTGAAGAATCTAAGTGTGTCGGCCACTTACTTGCTTTATCGCGGCACGAATCTGTCGCGCACGCGCGACGTTAATCTCGCTCCGGCTGTTAATGTCGCCGCCTTCGACGCGGGCGGCGCGGCTTTCACCGTGCCACGCTTTACGCAACCGCGTCCGCTTGCGGCCTACAATCGCATCAGCCTTTTCGAGAGCACCGCGCGTTCGCTCTACAACGGTTTAGCGATTCAGGCGACGCGCCGCTTCTCTCGCGGTCTGCAGTTCATCGCTTCTTATACGCTCTCGAAAGCGGAAGACGATAAACCGGATCAAACGGCGGTCGTCGTCGCAGCAGATGATTCCAAGATCGTGCAAAATCAACTCGACACGTTCTCTGAGTACGGCATTTCCGATTTAGATGTGCGGCACCGCTTCGTTTTCAGCCCGGTCTATGATACGGGTCAGTTCACGCGGACGGAGAATCGCGTGCTGCGCGCTCTTTTGAGCGATTACGTTTTCTCCGGCATCGTGCAACTGCAATCAGGCTTCGCTTATTCGGCATCCGCCGGAAACGATCTGAACAACGACGGCAACCGCTCAAACGACCGCGCGCCGAATACCGTCCGCAACGGTTTCCGCACGCCGTCCACTTACCAGTTTGATGCCCGCATCACGCGCATCATTCGCTTCAGCGAGAGTTCGCGTCTAAGCTTGATCCTTGAGGGCTTCAATATCTTCAACCGCCCGAACGTCGCTGGCACGAACAACGGTTTCTTTAGCGGTAACAGCTTCACGACGACCGGAACTGGCGCAGCCACTGTTGTCCGCTTCACCACTCTGTCGCCAACCTTCGGCACGGCGCGCACCTTCTTGACCGAGAGGCAACTGCAACTGGCCGTTAAATTCGACTTCTGAAAATGACTTAACCGGTTTCCATTATTCGTAAGAACCAGAGAGAGGAGCCACGCCTTTTAAGCGCGCTCCTCTCTTTATGACTCCAAGCACATTCCGTAGCTTCTACTGCGAAATTTTAAAACTCACTCGTTCACCTTCAGCACCGCTAAGAAAGCCTCTTGCGGAATCTCGACGCGCCCGACGCGCTTCATGCGTTTTTTGCCTTCCTTCTGTTTTTCAAGGAGTTTGCGTTTGCGCGAGATATCGCCGCCGTAGCATTTGGCGATCACGTTTTTGCCCATCGCTTTCACGGATTCGCGCGCGATGATCTTGCCGCCGATAGCGGCTTGGATCGGCACTTCAAAGAGTTGGCGCGGGATGAGTTGACGCATCTTCTCGGCGAGGGCACGGCCGCGCGTCTGCGATGTCGAGCGATGCAAGATGAGAGAAAGCGCATCAACGGGTTCGCCCGCAACGAGGATGTCTAGTTTGACGAGATCGCTTACCCAGAATCCGGCGAACGAATAATCGAGCGAAGCGTAGCCGCGCGAGACGGATTTTAAGCGGTCGTAAAAATCTAAAACGATCTCGTTTAAGGGCAACTCATAAGTCAGCATCACGCGATTATCGCTGATGTACTCGAAACCTTTTTGCACGCCGCGTTTCTCTTCGAGCAAAGGAAGAATGCCGCCGAGATAATCGTCGCCCGTGAGGATCGTGGCGCGGATGATCGGCTCTTCGATCTTCTCGATGTGAACAGGGTCGGGCATCCTCGCGGGCGAATCAACTTCCACCACTTCGCCGTCCGTCCGCGTCACGCGATAGCGCACGCCGGGCGCGGTCGTGATGAGATCGAGATTAAACTCGCGTTCAAGTCGCTCCTGCACGATCTCCATGTGAAGAAGACCTAAGAAGCCGCAGCGAAAGCCGAAGCCGAGCGCGGTCGAGCTTTCCGGTTCGTAGAAGAATGAAGCGTCGTTTAAGCGCAACTTGTCGAGCGCGTCGCGCAGTTCCTCGTATTGCTTTGCCTCAATCGGATAAAGTCCGGCAAAGACCATCGGCTTGATCTCTTGAAAGCCGGGAAAAGGTTCTTTCGTCGGGCGCGCGCTTTCGGTAATCGTGTCGCCTATTTGCACGTCCGCAACCGTTTTGATCGAAGCTGTTAAGAATCCGACTTCGCCCACGCCGAGACGCTCAATCGGCGTCGGGCGCGGGCGGTTAACACCCAAGTTTTCCACTTGATAATCGCGCCCTGTGTTGAAGAAACGAATCTTCATCCCCGTTTTGATCGAGCCGTCAATCACCCGAAAGAGGACGATCACGCCGCGATAAGCGTCGTACCACGAATCGAAGATGAGAGCTTTGAGCGGCGCGTCGGGGTCGCCTTTCGGATAGGGAACATCGCGCACGATGGCTTCCAAAACTTCGGGGACGCCCAAGCCTGTTTTCGCGCTCGTCAATACCGCATTGTGCGTATCAAGGCCGATCAGTTGCTCGATCTGTTCGAGAGCTTTTTCGGGTTCTGCGCCGGGCAGATCGATCTTGTTGACAACGGGGATGAGTTCGAGGTTGTTGTCAATCGCAAGATAGGTGTTGGCGAGCGTCTGCGCCTCCACGCCTTGCGAAGCGTCAACAACTAAGAGCGCGCCTTCGCACGCGGAGAGCGACCGCGAAACCTCGTAGCTGAAATCAACGTGGCCGGGCGTGTCAATAAGATTAAGAACGTAACTTTCGCCATTTTGCGCTTTATAATCGAGGCGGACGGCGTGAGACTTGATCGTGATGCCGCGCTCGCGCTCCAAGTCCATGTTGTCGAGAACTTGGTTTTCCATGTCGCG
>JACDAW010000067.1 GCA_013695245.1 Pyrinomonadaceae bacterium
AGAACCACAAATACACAGCCACGAGCGGCACTGCCCAAGGGAAGCTTGGGTAGTATCGCAGATTGGCTACAAAGATGATGTTACGCGGAATTGTCCCAGCAATCATTACCAACATGCCGATGATTACAGCCTTAGCGATGACTCTCAAGCGCCCTTCCTCCGTTCTCAGGGCGGATGCAGCCGAACGCCGGACTTCAGCCGCCACCCGCCATCAATACACAACGCGGAAAACACCCCGCAAGATTGATGAGAGGCAAGCTGGCGGGCAGTCTGCTCGAATGACTTGTTGCGCGCGGTGTTGAGTTAAGAGAAATTCTTTATAATCGCTTCTCCGCTTTCAGATCACGGTTACTTAACCTTAGTCGCGGTTGCCTTATATCCGCCGCCCGGATAAAACCATTCGACGTTCATCGTGTTACCGTCGTCGCTGAATGTGCCCTTCATATACCCGGAAGAGCCTTTCTTGTCCATCCAAATCGTTAAGCCTTCGTCGTCCATCTCATAGACGTAATCAAGAGTCATCCCGTCCATAAAACTATAAACACGCGTTTTGATTTCCTTGCTCGGCTCTTCGCCGAATTTCTGCTCGTGTCCGATGATTTCAATTCCTTTAATCGGATGTCCGTCGCGCTCAAAATCAAAGCGTTGAATGAGGAAAAAACCGCCCTCCGTCCACTCAAAGGTGTTCGTTCCCTGCAAGCCGCCAGACACTTTCCAAGTGCCAATAAGTTTCTCCAAACCTTTAAGGTCGGGATTTGGTTTAGGCGTTTGCCGTGCAGTTCGCGCGTTGTCGTTTCCTGCCATGATTTATTCTCCTTCTGATTGATTTTCTCTTGAATGAGTTCAAAAAAATTAAACCACAAATGAGATCTGACGCAAAACTTTGTTTCGCAACCGCGACGATTCAAAATGAAGCGCACAATGCTGGAATTGAGATGCGCGAGCGAAAGCCACATAAGCATAGCCGGAGGGAAGATTGATGATAAGCACGCAATCGAGCGTCATCTCGAATGACTTGTTGTGTTGCGGTTGGAAAGGAAAACATGATGTACGAACTCTCTACTTTATATTTAGCCCGCGATCTATTAGATGTTCTGGAGGCATCCCCTCTCTCTGATGAAGATAAACGTAAAGCCATTGGGATTGCTCAATGGTGGGCAGGCAACGTCTATCGGGACAAAGACGATCACCGCCCGCGCGGAATCAGTTGGTGTCCAGAACGCCCCTACTCACGAGAATATCTTCAACAACTCGAAAAAAGCGAGAAGCAGCGTCTAGAGAAGACTGCTGAATCATGTGAGAGTTTTCGTCTTGAGCAGGAAACACGGCAATCCGAATGTGATGCAAAACATCATTCTGGAATGCTTGGAGCGCATGACGCGGCGAAACCTTCTCAGACTCTTTAGCAATAATGTCAGCAAATAAATGTGCCAGCAACGCTTCATGCAAATTGCTATGAGCGTAAGCATTGATTAGGTGGTGATCCATGTTTTTGCCTTTCGATGTGACACAAGAGAAGCAACCAAACGCCCGAATTTGTATGTTGACTGATGTGGGCTGAAGCGGCAAGCTTGAGCCGACATCGGAGACCGGAGAAGCTGTGCCCGAATTATGACCACACAGAGTCAGTGGGTTAGTAAAGCTCCCGGTATCCAGCCTTGCAGCGCAACGAGGTCGGACAGTATCCAAAGCCGCTTCGCCTGAAGCTGAGCTTGCATCTGCAAGTTTGATCCTGCGCCGCAACTTATTATCTCAAGGAGTTCATCACCATGACTTTACCCGTCCTTGGCATCGACATCGCAAAACTGAAGTTCAATGCGTGTCTCATCAATCAAAGCGGTAAACTACGCCATAAAGTCTTCGCCAACACTTCGACAGGCTTCGAGCAACTGCGTGAGTGGCTGGCAAAGCAAGGCATCGAGCAACTCCACGCCTGTTTGGAAGCCACTGGCACTTACGGCGAATCGCTCGCACTCTTTCTCTATCAGGCGGGTCACACCATGAGCGTGGTTAACCCGGCAGCCGTTAAAGCCTTCGCCGGGAGCCGCCTCTCACGAACGAAAACAGACCGTGTGGATGCTGAACTGATTGCCCGCTTTTGCTTCGCACAGGTACCACCTGCATGGTCGCCTCTGCCTAAAGAAGTACGCGAATTACAGGCACTTGTGCGTCGTCTCGAAGCTCTGACCGAGATGCGAGTGGCTGAGGAGAATCGTCTGGAAGCCGGAATCACGGTCGAAGCTGTCAAAGCATCGGTTGAAGAGTTGATCGCGCATCTTTCAGCGCAGATCAAGCACACCGAAAAGCTTATCCGCGCACATATCAACACTCATCCCGCACTGCTTGAGCAAAGCCAATTACTTGATTCCATTCCCGGCATCGCACAGACGACAGCGGCAATCATCCTTTCCGAGATTACAGACATCACGCAATACAAGAGCGCACGGCAAGTCGCGGCTTACGCCGGGTTAGTGCCACGCGAACGCAAGTCGGGAAGTTCAGTTCGTGGGCGCACGCGGCTGTCAAAGATCGGCAACGCTCGATTACGTCGTGCACTCTACTTCCCAGCAGTAACAGCCCTGCGATGCAGTCGCTTCTTTCAGATCTGGGCAAAGGGACTACAAGAGCGTGGGAAGTGCAAGATGAGTGTCATCGGTGCCGCGATGAGAAAGCTGATTCATCTTGCTTACGGTGTGTTGAAGACTGGAAAGCCCTTTGATCCTGAATGGACAAGAGAAGCACAAAACGCTTGACTCGCAACACAGTATCTAACCCGCGCCGCGCGAGCAGCTTTCAATTTACATCGAAGGAGGAATCATGAGAAATATGCTATCGAGGCGTCGGGTTGAATGAGTTGTTCAACAGCGTGTTGATGTTAACCTCTCAAGCTACGCAAACAATCCCAAGACACGATCACACACTTGCTCTGTTACATATCAGTACAATCTTTTGCGAAGGGTTTCCCACAATAAATCCCGCCATTGAAAAATGATTCGGGCTTCTATATTCACCTTCGAGATTGAGAATGAATTGCCCCGCTACATCATCAAATATAGGTTCTGCATCAGACTGGTAAGGTGTTGCTACAATCAAAGCTTTGATAGTTTCATCGTTAAGCGAATATTCTCCAGAAAATTCATAGCCAAACGGGTCTCTGCCTGAGACCTTTCCACTATCGAGGATAACTTTTGCAACTTCGTCCGCATCTCCCTCTTCAGTGGTGAAAGGAGGTTGCTGCCTGACCACATACCGCACATTCCATGTACCATCTATTTCCATAAATAATCTCCTTTCTAAGATTATACTTAAGCCTAGGCGAGACACCGAACTAATATTATGCCGCACTTTTGCGGCATAATACGTCATGATTTGGGATTATACTGCAGTTTATAAAGTAACTTTGGACTAACCGCTATGCTTCCAAGTTGAGATTATTTGCGGGCGCCAGCCGCGATATTCTCGCGCAACCGGCACCCGCAAGGGTAGATGGTTGTTAGCCGTCCGGTTCGTCCAGACAGCGCAGTGATACGGCCGCTACTGCGTGACGTTTAGCGACGTGTCATCAATGACGAACGAGGTTTGCAGAGAGCTGTCCTCGCTGCCGTTAAAATAGACGCGGATCGTCTGTCCTTTGTAGGCGAGGAGGTCGAAAGACCGCAGGACGTAGGCCGTGGACTTATTCAGGTTCGAGTAAGTTGCAAGCGTCCTGAGGACGTTGTTGGACGAGTCGCGGACGGTGACCGTCAGCTTGTCGTAGGCGGTTGTGGTCGTCGTCTCCGCCGTGTCAATCTTCAGGTAGAAGTTCAAAGTCGCGGCGGTCGCGCCCGAAGGAATCGTGACCTGCTGGTAAAGATAATCTGTGTTCGCTGAGCCGTAGCCGTTGAGCCATGCGTACCACGAGCCGGTGCGGGGCGCGTTGCCGGTCGAGTTTGTGATCACGCCGCTGTCCGCCGTCCAACTCACGTTGCCGGACTCAAAGCCGGGATTGGCGAATAGTTGTGACGTCGTGCCGCCGCCACCGCCGCCTGTGGTGAGCAGCGAGTAGAGCAGGCGGTTCGGCGAGCCGGAACCGGCGCTCGTCACTTTGTTGGGAGTCGAACTGTCTCTGATCGCCGCCCACACGGTTGCGGGCGAGGCGGTGGTGTTGCTTTGCAGGTAGAGCGCCGCGACGCCCGCGACGTGCGGCGTCGCCATCGAGGTGCCGCTAATGGTGTTCGTCGCCGTGTCGGACGTGTACCACGACGAGGTGATCGAGGAACCGGGCGCGAAGATGTCAACGCATGGCCCGAAGTTTGAATAAGACGCACGCGCGTCGCTGCTCGTCGTTGCGCCGACGGTGATCGCACCCGCAACGCGCGAGGGCGAAGAATTGCAGGCGTCCAAGTTGTCGTTACCGGCGGCGACGGCGTAGGTCACGCCATCATTAATCGAGTTGTTAACGGCCGTATCGAGCGTTGCGGAAATTCCGCCGCCGAGACTCATGTTCGCTACGGCGGGCGCACCCGCCGTGTGGTTTGACGTAACCCAATCCACGCCCGCGATGACGCCCGACGCTGAGCCGGAGCCTGCACAGTCAAGGACGCGCACGGGAACGAGCGTCACGGATTTGGCGACGCCGTAGGTGTTGCCTCCGACCGTGCCAGCGACGTGCGTGCCGTGCCCGTTGCAGTCGTTGGTGCCGTTGCCGTCGCTGATGGCAGAGTAGCCCGCGACGACGCGCCCACCGAATTCGGAATGCGAGGCGCGGATGCCGGTGTCAATGATGTAGGCTTTCACGCCTGCGCCTGTGTAGTTGTAAGTGTAAGTGCTGTTCAATGGCAGGTCGCGCTGGTCAATGCGGTCGAGTCCCCAAGTGGCATTGCTCTGCGTGGCCGAGGCGGTCACGGTCTGGTCTTCTTCGACGTAGTCCACGCGCGGGTCTTGGGCAAGCTTGCGAGCCTGCGCTTCGGGCATCCACACTGAGAAGCCTTTGAGGGCGCGGCGATAGGTGTGTTGGTTATAACGGCTTCCGCCATGCTCGATGGCGAGGCGCTCGGCTTCCTGTTCAACGTCTTCCACGTCGTCATTGAGCACCACGATGTACTGGTCGGGAATCTTTTTCTCCGCAGGCGAGCGACGAAACTTGGCTTTGAGTTTTGGCGAAGAATTTCTCGCGCCGGGTGGAACTACTTTGTCCGAGTTTTGACCGAAGACTTGCGCGGGTAACAGTGTAACGGCGCAGAGGACGAGTGCCGTTAACGAGGCGGTAAGTTTTTTCGTGCTTTCTCCATTGTGCTGTGAGTTGATGGTGAGAGGGAATGCGCCGTGCAGTTTCCCCATTGAAGAATTAGAGCCGGGATGATGGTGTTCCGAAGAACGGCGGAAGCTAGAAAGGCAAACTCAAGCCGATGCCGCGTGGCATCCCAAGAAAAGAGCGGATCGGTATAAGATAACTGTTCCAAAATTTACCCGCGAATAAGGTGTCAGGCGAACAGAGATGGTTGAGGCGGCGGGCAGTATATAAAAATTTTTGTAGAACATAAAGGATAAATCTGAGAGCATCGAATTTGAGAAAGCGCAAGAATGGCCACCATTCGCCTGTAGTTTATGATCGTTTGGCGGCGCATTATGATTGCGCGATGCGCCCGCTTGAAGGATGGCTGCTGGCGCGCTTGCGCGCGAAAGTGTTCCGTGAGTTGCCGACAGACGGGCGCATCCTTGAGGTCGGTGCGGGGACAGGGGCGAACTTTGCTTATTATAGTGATGAGGCACGCGGCGTGGCGAGCGAATTAAGTCGAGAGATGCTTAAGCGAGCGCGGGAGAAGAAGCGTCCCATGCGTGTGCACCTTGCCTGCAACAATGCCGAGCAGTTGCCATTTGCCGATGCGTCGTTTGACGCTGCTTTTGCAACGCTCGTGTTTTGTTCTGTCGCATCTCCTCAGCAAGCCTTCGCGGAGTTGCGGCGCGTCGTGCGCCCCGAAGGTCGCGTCGTGTTGCTTGAACACGTGCGCCCGGAAGGATTGCTAGGAAGCCTGTTCGATGTGCTGAGCCTCGTCACTGTGCCGCTCTTTGATGATCATTTCAACCGTCAGACGGCGCGCGAAGCCGTGCGTGCGGGATTAGAAGTCGAACGTATTGACAAACACTTGGGCGGCATCGTGCAACTGATCGTGTGTCGCGTTTGAAAGAGCTTTATGGGTGATTTAGTAAGCAACGTGCAAGTCGGCTGTCAGGGTTGGAACTACAAGGATTGGATCGCGAAGCCGGGCGAGGGCGGCGCGCTCTACCCGCAAGGCACGCGCCCCGCCGAGATGCTTGAGCTTTACGCGCGCTTCTTCCGAACCGTCGAAGTTGATTCCACTTTCTACGGTGTGCCCGCCGCTTCAACAATCGAGAATTGGCTGCGACGCACTCCGCCGGAGTTCACATTTTCCCTTAAGCTCCCGCAAGAGATCACACACACGCACGCGCTCAGGCGCGAGAGCTTCGCGTTGCTCGAAGAGTTTTGCGAACGTGCGCGCCTCTTCAGTAAACGACTCATCGCCATCCTTATTCAACTGCCGCCGCAGTTCGATGCGACGCCGGAGAATGCGCGCGCCCTGCAAGAATTCTTGCCGCGCCTGCCTTCTGAGCTTCGTTTCAGCATCGAGTTTCGTAATCCCGAATGGATGCAGGATGACGTGCTCGATCTGCTTGATCAATATGGTGTTTCGCTCGCGCTCGTCGAAGGCATTTGGCTCGAACGCGCGAAGCTATGGCGGGCGGCGGAAAGAATGAAAACCGATTTCGCGTGCGTGCGTTTTATGGGCGCGCGCGATCTCACGCGCTTCGACGTTGTGCAGCGCGCACAGGACGAGAATCTAAATTCGTGGCGCGAAGTGATCAAGCGTCTCGCTGCTCGAATGTCAAACGTGCACGTCTGTTTCAGCAACTACTACGAAGGTCATGCACCCGCGAGCGCAAACAAATTGATGCGTCTGCTCGGACAGAAGACAATTGAAGCGAAGGAAGTAGAAAAACAACCGTCGCTTTTCTAGAAGCCAACTTGAAAACTTGATTGCTTATTCGGGCTTCGCCGCGTTTTCTTCCGTGAGACGGGTCATTACTTGTGTGAATTCTTCGATCTCTTGGCGCGTGCGCTCCATCGCGCGGCGGCTGTCGAGATAGGCTGCCCAGTAAGGCGTGCGGGTGAGGGCTTCGGCCGTTTCTTCGCCGAGTGCCTGCGCCATTAAAGCGACAAGATCGGATGTGACGCGCGTGTGTTCAAGCAAGCTTTGGA
>JACDAW010000094.1 GCA_013695245.1 Pyrinomonadaceae bacterium
AGAACGCTAAATTTGCCAACCATTTTTAAATTACTCTGCTCGTTTAAATTCTTGCGCCGACGCCTCTGGTCATGTTAGAGTGCGCTTCCGACAAGGTAGTTGTCCTCTGAGAGTTCGCCGACAAAATTTTGCTTTCGTTTTCTTCCGCGTCGGCGCTCACTTCCATCAACTTTTTCGGCAACAGTTTTTCAACCAAACGCTCCTTCTGAGCTTGCTGCCTCGCCACCCGCGACGTAAGTTTCATTGCTCGTTTGACAAACTTGTTCTGCGACAAGCTGCTTTACTCTTAACGCATCCGAAGTGTTCTGTTTAAAAAATCCGACCGTCGAAATTTCAAGGAATTAAAATGCCACAACGCCGCGCCTGCGATCTCACTATCCACAACCGTGCCGAACTCATCAGCCAATCCGAATTCGGAGCCGGACTTGATGCCGACTTGCTTACGCGCCTTGCCGAATCTTCCGTCGCCGTTGACTACCGCCGCCGCCGTTTCATCTACCGCACCGGAGATCGAGCGGATTCGCTATATACCATTGCGCGCGGTCGCGTCAAACTCTGTCTCATTGAAGTTGAAACGCGCCGCGAAGCCGTGCTCGACATCTTGCCGTCAGGCTCGCTCTTCGGCGAGTCAGCGCTTTATGACGAGGGCACGCGCGAGAAATGCGCCGTCGCTTATGAAAACGTGCGCTTGCTGCGCATTCCGGTGGGGGAGTTTCGAGAGGAGATGACCGAACACCGACGGCTTTATGATTACACCTTCCGCCTTGTCGGTCAACGTCTTGCGCGCGCCGAACGCCGCATGGCCGAATTCGCGCTCGATGCCATCCCAGCGCGCCTCGATAAACTTCTCGTCGAACTCTCCGAACGCTACGGGCGCAGCGCCCCGGAAGGCATTTTAATTGACTTGGCTCTGCCGCACCGCGAGATCGCTTCGATCCTCGGCTCAACGCGCGAAAGCGTCACTGTCCGCTTGAACGCGATGCGCCGCGCGGGTATTATTGATATTGTTGATCGCAAAATTTTAATCAAACACGGAACTAATTCGGCCGTCGCCTAAGACGAGGGCGAACTGATGCTTGCCCTGCTTCGCCGAAAGTTTTGTGCGGGAAGCAGTTGACAGCAATGAAGTGTCCGATCTGTGGTAAACCCGTCGCGCCGAAAGATAACCCGACGCGCCCTTTCTGCTCCGAGCGGTGTCGTTTGATCGACTTCGGTAACTGGGCTGACGAAAACTACACTGTGCCCGCCGAAGAAGCCGCGCCGTCCCTCGACGAAATGGATAATTCTTCGTCTTCACATCAAGAGGATCATTCTTAAAATAAGCGACAGGTGAATTGCGAAGTGCTGCGCGCGCTTGGCGATGCGCGGCGTTCGGTCTTTCCACGCCCGTCATGTACAATAGATTTGTACGGAGCGATCTCGTTAGAATGCAATTCGCGTATAAAGGCGTTAAAGGTAAGCTGGTTTCGCGCTCGCTCAGGGGCGGCAAAGCGTTGAGCGTTTTGCTGTGCGCGGCGTTACTAACATCGTGCGCGGGCGGTAACTCCTCCGAGACTACAACGAGCGATACGCCGACGGGCACGCGATTACCGCCGACCGCGTTTCCAATGCCGCCCGTGACCGCTTTTAACAACGCGCAGGCGACCACGCGCGGCTGGCGAATGCTTGATGGACGGCGCGCGACGCTCGCCGATTACGCTGGCTACGTCGTGGTGCTTGATTTCTATGCAACGTGGTGCGGCCCTTGCCGCGCTGAAGCTCCGCACCTCGTAGCGTTGCAACGCCGCTACGGTTCCGAAGGCTTGCACATCGTTGGCCTCAACGTTGGCGGCGCGGATGATCGTTTTCAGATTCCGCAGTTCGTCGAGCAGTACGGGATTCAGTATCGTCTCGGCTTTCCTGACCCGGAGATGGCCGATCTTTTTCTTTCAGACGACACTACGATCCCGCAATCGTTCGTCTTTGATCGTCGCGGGCGACTGATCAAACGCTTCATCGGCTTCAGCGCATCGAAGCCCGCCGAACTTGAACGCATCGTGCAAACCGCCCTCGCTGCCGGAGATGATCAATAACGAAGCAAAGAAAGCGAGGAACGGCGCAAAATTGCTTATGCAGACTTTTCAAAAACTATTTGGCTCGGCAATCGCTTTGGTGTTTGTTCTTGCAGCGCATCCGGCGAAGAATTCAAACTTTGTTGCGGGCAACGTTTTAATTATCGCAGAGCAGGCGTCAGAACTGCCGCGCGCAGACGACCCTAGTGGCGCGCGGACGGGCGTTCCCGACTACACGATGCAAACGCTCAAAGGCAAAGAGATGCGTTTGTCCGCGCAGCGCGGACATCCCGTGCTGCTCGACTTCTTTCTCGCCGACTGCCCGCACTGCAAAGCGCACGCTCCTTACGTCGCCGATCTCGCACGGCGTTTTCGCGCGCAAGGGTTGACGGTCGTTAATCTTACGCCGAACAATCCGTACACCGAGCGCGAGTCGGTCGAGACATACGCGCGCGAAGCGAAAATCGAAAACGAAGTCGCGTTCGTGTCCGGCGAAGTCGCAATGCTCTATCTGACGCAGAACGAAGCGGGTCACTACGGTTTTCCTCAAGCCGTTTTGTTCGACGCTGCGGGCCGTATCGCGGCCCGCTTCGACAAGTGGGAAGAAAAAGATCGCCCGCGCATCGAAGCGGCTATTACAAAACAGTTAGCAAAATAGTGAGCAGTAAGCAGCGAGCAGTAAGCAGTAAAAGTTAAAACTGCTCAGTGCTTACTCCCAGATTCTTATGCCTCGTGACATTCCTGTAGGTAACGGCACGATGCTAGTGGCTTTCGACGAGCAATATCAGATACGCGATCTCTATTTTCCTCACGTCGGCAGCGAGAATCATTCCGCCGGACACCCGTTTCGTTTCGGCGTGTGGGCGGACGGCCTGTTTTCGTGGGTCAGCGCATCGGACTGGACACGCGCGCTTCGTTACCGCGAACAGAGTCTTATCACTGAAGTGTTACTCACAAACGCGACATTAAAACTTGAACTCGAAGTGAACGACGCAGTCGATTTTCACGAAAACATCTTTCTGCGTCGTATCGTTGTGCATGACACAAGCGGCGTGGCGCACGGCACGCGTGAAGTCCGGCTCTTTTTCCACCACGATTTCTACATCTCTGAATCCGCCATCGGCGATACCGCATACTTCGATCCCGCTACGTTGTCGCTCATTCACTACAAAGGTCAGCGTTATTTTTCCGTCTCGACCGATGCGCCCGAAGGAGTCGAAACTTTTGCGACGGGAAGAAAGAATTTTCGCGGCGCGGAAGGAACGTGGCGCGATGCGGAGGACGGACGCCTCGCCGAGAGCGCGATCATGGAAGGCTCGGTTGATTCCACCGTCGGGCGCACGCTACACATCGCCGCGAATGAATCGGCAGAGATGTTCTACTGGATCGCCGTTGGCACATCGCACGGCGCGGTTGCGAATCTCAACCGCCTTGTGCGCGAGCGTCACCCCTCTGCGCTCATCAAGCGCACGGAGGATTACTGGCGCGCGTGGGCGAACAAAAACGAAATTGACTTCGCCGAGCTTCCCGCAGAAGTAGTGCGACTTTTCAAACGCTCGTTGCTCCTTACGCGCACGCAGATTGATAACGGCGGCGCGATTCTCGCCGCCAACGATTCCGATGTTACTGATCGCGCCACCGATCACTACAGTTACATGTGGCCGCGCGACGGAGCGCTCGTCGCCCACGCGCTTGACCTTGCCGGTTACTCAAGCCTCACCCGCTCGTTCTTCCGCTTCTGCGCTTCACTTATTACCGACGAAGGCTACTTCCTACAGAAATATAATCCAGATGGCTCGCGCGCCTCCGGCTGGCACGCATCGTGGGATGCGCGCACAAAGCAACGGCTGGCGCCGATTCAGGAAGACGAAACCGCGCTTGTCATCTGGGCGTTGTGGCATCACTACGACCGCTTCCGCGACATCGAATTCGTCGCTTCACTCTACCGCCCGCTCATCACACGCGCCGCCGACTTCCTCGTGCGCTTTCGTGATGAAGAAACAAAACTTCCACTACCTTCATGGAATCTCTGGGAAGACCGGCGCGGCGTGCATACATTTACCTGCGCTTCCGTCGTCGGCGCATTGCGCGCGGCGGCAAAGTTTGCGGCGCTCTTTGGCGAGAACGACCTTGCCGCAACTTACAGCACCGCGGCCAATGAAGTGCAGGCGGCGATGCGCTTACATCTCTTCAAACCGCACCTGAAGCGTTTCGCCCGCGCCTTGATGCCAAGCCATGACAATCAACTTCACCCCGATGAAACAGTTGACGCATCGCTTTTCGGCGTCTTCTATTTCGAGGCTTTTCGACCCGAAGAGATGGAAGTGCAAATGACGATGCGCAGCGTCGAAGAGCGTCTCTGGGTTAAGACCGAGACGGGCGGCGTGGCGCGCTACGAAGCGGATGGCTACATGCGCGCTCCCGAAACTCCGTCGAGCGTTCCCGGCAACCCGTGGTTCGTCTGCACGCTCTGGCTCGCCGAGTATTACATTGCGGCGGCGCGAAACACGGATGATCTAAAAAAAGCGTTGAGCCTTCTCGAATGGACGGTCGCACGCGCTCTGCCATCGGGCGTGCTGGCCGAACAAGTTGATGCGCAGACGGGCGCGCCCCTTTCCGTGTCCCCATTAACGTGGTCGCACGCGACATTTGTTGCCGCCGTAATGTCGTATTTAAAGAAACTTCAAACGTTGCTCCACGCCGACTAATTGATCCAATTCTTTACCCTCGCGTTTTCTTTCCGCGTGACAAGCGATACATGCTATAAATTTCAAATTCCCCGTTTGTGGCTTGAAATTACCCGGCAGCCCTTTCGTCTGCGGAGGTCTTTTGTGAGAAAAGCGAAAATTCTGGCGACGCTCGGCCCCGCTTCGCGCGAGCCTGCGATACTTGAAGCTCTGCTTGCGGCGGGCGCCAACGCCGTGCGCATCAACATGTCGCACGGCACGCAGGAGGAACATGCCGAAACTATCAAGCGCGCACGCGCGGCGTCGGAGAGAATGCAGCGTCCGCTCGCCGTGCTCGTCGATCTTTCGGGGCCGAAGCTTCGCACGGGAGTTTTGCAGGGCGGTCAACCCGTCCAGCTAGAGCCGAACGCGCTCTTTACGATCACGACGCGCTCGGTCGTCGGCGGCGCGCGCGAAGTCTCGACGAACTACGCTGGCATGGCGCGCGACGTGCGACCCGGTGCGCGCTTGCTCTTAGATGATGGCGCGATTGAACTCGTCGTTGAGCGCACGACCGAAACGGATGTTATTTGTCGCGTCATTAACGGCGGCACGCTCTCCGAACGCAAAGGAATTAACTTGCCGGGCGTCGCGCTTCCGATCCCGTCTTTGACCGACAAAGATCGCCGCGATCTGCAATGGGCGGTGAAGCAAGAGGTTGATTACATCGCGCTCTCCTTTGTGCGTCGCGCGGAGGATTGCACGGAAGCGAAAGCCCTGATCAAAGCTGCCGGAGGAAACCAACCGCTCGTCGCCAAGATCGAAAAAGCGGAAGCGATGGATCACCTCGAAGAGATCATGACGGAAACGGACGCCGTGATGGTCGCGCGCGGCGATCTCGGAGTTGAAACGAGCGTCGAATTAGTTCCCGTCTATCAAAAACGCATTATCAAAGAAGCCAACCTCGCAGGCAAACTCGTGATCACGGCAACGCAGATGCTGCAATCCATGATCGAGAACCCGCGCCCGACGCGCGCCGAAGCTTCGGACGTGGCAAACGCCGTGTGGGACGGAACTGATTGTTTGATGCTTTCGGCTGAAACGGCGACAGGCACGTATCCTGTACCGTCTGTGGCGACAATGGCGCGCATCATCGAATCGGCGGAAGCCGCGCGCAGAGGTGAAGATGATTTATTAAGAAATTTAACCGGCAGGCAATCCGGCCGCGTGAGCCGCGCGCTCTGCGAAGCGGCCGCTTACGCCGCCGCCGAAGTGAACGCCAAGACCATCGCCGTCTTCACCGAATCGGGACTTATGGCGCGCCGCCTCTCCGCCGTCCGCCCACAGCAGCGCATCATCGCCCTTACCGATTCCAAAGACGTGCAAAACGAACTTGCGCTGATCTGGGGCATCGAACCTATCGTTCACCCGCCGTGCAACTCAACAGAGAATTTAGTTTCCTGCGGCGAGCGCACCCTTTTGGAAGCAGGCATCGTGCAAGATAACGAGCAAGTTGTGTTAATGGCAGGGAGACTGTCGGGCTTAGAGCTTTCGAGTTCGGTAAAGCTTTACACGATTGGCGAAGCGATTAGTAATTAAGTTATGCCCTTACAATTAATCACTTAAGGCTCATGGTATTAAGACAGAGTTGTGATATTCCCGCCGACTCCGCACTTTTAGACGCTTACTGTTATGTAGACTATGTGAATCAAGAGTAGAAAGTTAGCAACAAGCACGCGACAGCAAGTTTGCCGTAACAATGCGCTAACAATCCATTAGTCGAACGCACCCGTGAAGCGTTCTGTAAATTTGTTCTTTGAATC